>QNBK01000348.1 GCA_003644105.1 Spirochaetota bacterium
ATTGATTAATTTGTTTATATGAAAGGAAATATAGAAAAATAAAAAACGCAGGATCCTATGCATATTTCATAATCTATTCATTTTGAATAACTTCACCGGGAAGCACCAATTTCATTTACGGAGTAATTTCAATTTTTTCTTTTCGGGTAAGATCGTTTATCCATTTTCCAGATCGGAATCTCAGTCCTGTCATGATAAATTTGAATACTTCTTCCAGTCCCACTAAAAGGTAAACTAAAGGTAGACTGAGATTGAAGTAAAGGCCGGCCAGGAAGGCCATGGGTACACCGATTCCCCAGACTCCCAGAAACTCGGTTATGAATGAAAAGGCCGTATCACCCCCGCTCCTGAGTATTCCGACGATCATATGAAGATTAAAGGCCTTGATGGGAATAAGAATACCGATGGCCATGAGTGTGAGGCGAACAATCCTGATTGTTTCAGGTTTCATATTGAGAATGAGGACAATCGCCGGTGCTGTTGCAGACATCAGAGCCCCAAGAAATAAACCGGAAATAAAGCCTTGTATCAAAAAATACCGGGCAAATTGATAAGCTTCATTCTTTCGCCCTTCGCCAATTTTTTTCCCTATCATGATAGCGGCAGTGGTTCCGGTGCCCATCAGAACGACAAAGAATAAACCTTGAATTGATTCGGTTATATTGGCGGCGGCAACAACATTGGTTCCCATACGGGCAAAAACAACCTTATACATCACCATACCCAGAGACCAGGCAATTTCATTCAGAAGAACCGGGCCGGCTGTGATGAAGAATCTTTTCAACAAGGCGCTGTCAAATCCCAGATATTCCCGGAAGCTTGCGGCAACTGGAAGCTGTCGGGAAAAAATCAGGGTTAGGAGAACTATCAGTTCAATACCCCGGCTGATCAATGTGGCTATCGCCGCTCCCTTAACCCCGAGGGCCGGGAAACCAAGCAGGCCGAAAATCAGTACCATATTCATCACGGTATTAAGGCCCAGGCTGATGGCCGTAGTTGCGAGAGGGATTCTTGGTCTTTCAATGGAACGCAGGGCCATTGCAAAGGAAAAAGATATTCCCGAAAGTATATAACTCGGTGCGATTACCTTGAGATATTCCACCCCCAGCTGCACAACCACCGGATCGGGTGTGAACAGGCGCATGAGCTCATGGGGAATCAACCATGAAACAAGAGCAAAGGGAACTGAAAAAACCATAGTTCCCACCAGGGATAAGCCGACAACATGGTGGATTCCTTTTTCATCCTTATTCCCCCAGAACTGGGCAATAAAAATACCGGTACCGCTGGTGATACCGAAGAAGATGAGGAACACCAGAAAGAACATTTGGTTTGCCAGACCGACAGCGGCGACTTCAGATTCCCCGAGCCGGGAAATCATCATCGTATCAACAAACGAGAGTCCGTTGGTAAGAAGCATCTGCAGGATAATCGGTAATGCTATCCCCAGCATGGTTTTTCTGAATCGGCTGTCCTTAAGGTACTCGCTTAGATATTGACGCATAGGATGGTTTCAGGGACAGTCCTGTGGCTGAAACTCAACTCTCTTTTTTCTGTTCAATGGATAATTCAGAGAATTCTGCAATGAAGCTGCCGGTTTTTGGTGAACAGGCGAATATCCCCGCGTTCAAAGGGCGCTGCCGGCTGTGAAGATGGGCAATTCGCATCTGTGTCCATATTGTTCCATCCGGAGAGCTATCAATTAAGAAGTCGTTATCCCGGCATTCCACTCTATACCACATTTCCATTATTTGTGGATCAATATCGCTGGTAGCCCAGTCCGAATATCCCAGGTTTGTTATTACAGATCCAAGACGGCAGTGTTCACTGTCCTCCCTTTCTGCCGCCACCTTAATCCAGTTAAGCCCGTCTATCCTCAGGAATATCCCGCATTGGTCGTATTGATTGATGTAATTGAATACTGTTTTAACAGTTATTCTGAAGTTCCCGGGGATGGAAGACAGCATGGCATGACCGTTATCCCTGGAGAATCCATAGTGGGTTCTCTGCCAGAAATCAGTTTCGTCGGATGTTGTAACGGTAAGTTTTTCGTTGCTGAAAGTAAAATCCGGTTTATTCATCCAGAAAAAATTATCAGGGGTTGTACGATCCAGGGGTATCTTCATATTCCAAGTCTAATTCATTTTGCTAAAAGATTCCCTCCAATCCTCTAAATTGTCTGCCGATGAGCTCTTCAGGGAATTTGCAGAATCCCCCAGGTTACCAGAACCGCTGCCGCAACGGGAATAATGAGGTTTTTGGAGTAATGAGCCGCCAATGCAGCAATTCCCAGCCCGCCTAGAGCAGCCCAGGGGCGCCCGGTATCCGTCAGTGAAGTGAATGCTCCCGGGAAAATCAGGGCTCCCAGGGCGGCGGTGGGCATGATGGTGAGGAAGCGGCGTACCGACAGAGGCACCTTCTCCCAGCTGGTCATCAGAAAAGGTGTTACCCTGATGATATAATTCACAACAGTCGCAGCGATAACCACAGCCATGATGTTCAATTCGCCATGATTGTTCATGCTTCTACCTCATCTGATGCTGTCCCGACGGTTGCAGGAATCAGAAACATCCCGAGTATCGTCCCGCTCATCATGGCGATAACAAAACTCCACCCCGATCCCAGGGGGCTGAAGAGTTCCAGAAGGGTGTTCACCCCGGCGGCCGAGGCAGCCGTGAGTATCCAGGGCATCCCTTTCTTGAGATCCGGCAGTAGAAGAGCCATAAACAGGGCGTAGAGGCTGGCCACCATGGCTGCACTGAGACTTGCCGGCAGAATGGAACCAAAGAGCCAGCCGCATAAAGTGCCCAGGTTCCAGCCAATCCAGGGCCCAATCTCCACCGCTCCCTGATAGGCCGGGCTCACCTGCCCCTTGTTGGCAGTGGTGACGGCGAAATTCTCATCGGTTACCCCGAAAGCCAGAAGCGGACGTTGAAAAAACCGGGTGAAATCCACCTTTTTGGCCACTGCAGCACTCATCAGTGTGTAACGCAGGTTCAACAGGCCGTAGGCCAGAACAATCTGAGGGCCGGATACCCCTGAATTGATGAGATTCAAGGCCATGAACTGGGCTGCCCCGGTGAAGGTGAAGAGGCTGAAACTCTGGGTTTCCCAGAGGCTTAAAGAGGAGTTCCGGGCCAGGAGACCGAAGGCGATGGAGGCCGAGAAGTAACCGAAGATAATAGGCAGGGCATCTTTCAGGCCCCGGGTGAAATCTCGGGGATTTCCCTCCCCTCTGCCAGGGGATTTGCCTCTGATGCTTCCGGCTGCAGCAGTTGTTTTTTTCGAGGGCTTTTTATTTTGTCTCATTCATCACCTTGCGTATTTCATCGGCCATGATAAAGGCCGCTTCTCTGACCTTCTCCGGTGCAAGAGCGTAGGACACCCGGAGGCATTTCTCTGAGTGCGCCCAGGGGTTTTCCAGACCATAAAAAAAATAATGACCGCTGA
>QNBK01000349.1 GCA_003644105.1 Spirochaetota bacterium
ATCCGATGCGGTGAAGGTGGGTGTGGGTCCCGGATCTATCTGCACCACCCGGATTGTAGCCGGTATCGGTGTTCCTCAGCTCACCGCGGTTGTCGAAGCGGTGGAAGCCTGCGATCCCCACGGGATACCGGTTATCGCCGACGGCGGCATCAAGTTTTCCGGTGACATCGTTAAAGCCATCGGTGCGGGAGCTTCAGCTGTGATGATTGGAAACCTCTTTGCCGGACTTAAAGAATCCCCCGGCAGGGAAATTATTTTTGAAGGCCGTATCTTTAAATCCTACCGGGGAATGGGTTCTCTGGGTGCCATACAATCCGGCGGCGGCGACCGCTACAGGATGACAGAGGGGGAGGAACCGGTACCTGAAGGTATCGAGGGCCGGGTTCCCTTCAAAGGCGAACTGGCCCCCTACCTCCATCAGCTGGTGACGGGCTTGAGAAAGGGGATGGGATACACCGGATGCGCGACATTGGATGACTTGCGCAAGTACCGCCGTTTCATCAGAATATCCGCGGCGGGCCTGAGGGAGAGTCATGCTCATGATATCAACATCACCCGGGAAGCTCCCAACTATACGAGGCCCTGAAATAACGTATCACCCAACAAAACTATCAAGGCGGTATTGAATGAATTTAGTCGTAGTCGGCGCCCAGTGGGGCGACGAAGGTAAGGGGAAAATGGTTGATTACTTTTCGGAAGACGCCGATCTGGTTGTCCGTTTTTCCGGAGGGGCCAATGCAGGTCATACAATCAAAGTTGAAGATAAGACATTTGCCGTACATTTGATTCCCGCGGGAATCATCTCCCCGGGTAAAACCGTTGTGCTGGGTAACGGTATGGTGATAGACCCCGCATCCATGTTTGAAGAACTGGCCAAAATCGCATCCCAGGGCATCGACTGGGAGGGTCGGGTGGTTGTTTCCGACCGGGCTCATCTGGTGCTTCCGGGTTACAAAAGCGAAGATAGAACAATAGATGAGCACCGGGCCCGGCCCATCGGCACCACCGGCCGGGGAATCGGCGTAGCCTACGGAAAGAAAGCCTCCCGGGACGGTGTCCGTGTGGCCGACCTCTGGGATCCGGTTGTCTGGAACGCCTTGAGCAAGTCCGACAGGGATTGGCTGGAACCCTTCAAGGAACGTCTGGCTTCCATGAAGGTGAATCTGGCCGATTTCATGATGGCGAACCAGGACAAACGCATCCTTCTGGAGGGTGCTCAGGGTGCTCTTCTGGATCTGGACCACGGAACCTACCCCTATGTTTCATCAGGTATATCAACCAGTGCCGGAGCTGCCATCGGAGCCTCCATCGGTCCCCGCAGGATTGATAAATGCCTGGGTGTGTTAAAAGCCTACCAGACCCGAGTCGGTAACGGTCCCTTCCCCACAGAAATGGTTGATGGGAACGATGTTGTCCTTGCGGATAAACTCCGGGAACTGGGACATGAATACGGTGTTACCACCGGTCGTCCCCGGCGTATCGGTTTCCTCGACCTGGTAGCCCTTAAATACTCCGGTTGGGTGAACTCTCTGGATGGGTTTATCTTATCTCATCTGAACCTCTACGACGGATTTGAGTCTTTGAGTGTCTGTACCGCCTACGAACTTGATGGTGAAGAAATCGATTACTTTCCTTCAAATATTGCCGATTTGGAGCGTGTAAAACCCGTACTCCAGACTCTTCCCGGCTGGGAAGGTAAAGTGGCAGATGCCCGAACCTGGGAAGATATGCCCGGGGGAGCTCAAAAAGTTGTAGAATTTATCGAGGAATTCACTGGAGTTCCGGTACACGGCTACTCTGTAGGACCTTTAAGAAAAGAAACTTTTATGAAGGAAGAGCCGTGGACCGTATCCTGATACTGGATTTCGGCGGGCAGACCACTCAGCTCATCGGAAGACGTATCCGGGATTTCGGTGTGTACTCCGAAATAGCCCCGGGGGATGCGGATATCTCGGAATACCTTCATGAAGGGGTAAAAGGCATTATCCTCTCCGGTTCTCCTGAATCCTCATGGAAACAGGGCAGTCCCGAGCCGGATAAAGCCGTTTTTGCCTGCGGTCTGCCGGTTCTGGGTATCTGCTACGGTTTTCACAGGCTTACCATTGCAGGAGGAGGGGAAGTACAACCCATGCCTCACATGGAGTATGGACGCTCAGCAGTCCGCCATCTGGGCGCAAATCCCCTTTTTCAGGGCATCCCGAAGGAGTTTCTTTCCTGGATGAGCCACGGTGACAGCATTACCTCCCTGGGTTCCGGGTACGAACTCATCGCCGAAAGTGAAAACGGCATTCCCGCCGCAGCTGCCCATATCAGCAAACCATTCTGGGGGGTACAGTTTCACCCGGAAGTCAGTCACTGCGAGTTCGGAGTGAATCTGCTGGAGAATTTCGCCTGCGGCATCTGTGCTGCTGAAAAGCAGTGGACTCTTGAACAGTATATCGAGCAGGAATCCGCGGCCCTGAGAGTAAAAGCGGCCGGCCGGAATGTTCTGCTGTTAATTTCCGGAGGCGTGGATTCCACCGTTGCTGCGGCCCTGCTCCTGAATGCTCTGCCCCGGAATAGTGTCTGGCTGATGTACATCGACACCGGCATGATGAGAAAGGGTGAGAGTGAAGAGGTGGCGGAGAATCTGAAGACTCTTGGCGCCGAGAATCTCCTGCTGATTGATGCGAAAAAAAGGTTCCTTGAGCCCCTGGAGGGGGTCAGCGATCCAGAAAAGAAAAGAAAAATTATCGGAGATGTGTTTATACAGGTTCAGGAGCAGGAAGTTGCAAAGCTCCTGCCGGGCGGCTGCCTTCTGGCCCAGGGCACCCTTTACACCGACCTTATCGAATCCGGCCAGGGTGTGGGCAGTAAAGCCCAGGTAATTAAGAGTCACCACAATGTAGGCACACCTTTAGTCCAGGCCAAGAGAAAAGCCGGTGATCTGATCGAGCCCCTGGATAAACTCTACAAGGATGAAGTGCGCCGGCTGGGGGAACTTCTGGGAGTCTCAGCGGATATCGTCAATCGGCATCCCTTTCCCGGACCAGGTCTTGCAATCCGCATTCTTTCCGACATTACAGAAACCAAATTGAGCATACTTCGAGAAGCTGATGCCATTTATATTGCAGAACTTCGGGAACGCAATCTCTACCATCAGATCTGGCAGGCCTTCTCGGTGCTTCTGCCTGTACGATCGGTGGGTGTAACCGGGGATACCCGGGATTACGGTTATGTGCTGGGTTTGAGAGCCGTGGTGAGCCGGGACGGCATGACCGCCGATGTCTATGATTTTCCCATAAAGGACCTTCTGGGGATTTCAGCGAAAATCACCAATACGGTGAAGGAGATCGGCAGAGTTGTTTACGATATTTCCTCCAAACCTCCGGCAACCATCGAGTGGGAATAATATTGTATTGTTGTATACTTAAGGAATGAAAAGTTTACGGTACACATGGATTCTGCCC
>QNBK01000350.1 GCA_003644105.1 Spirochaetota bacterium
CAGACCAGTTGAACGGAAAAAAAGAGTTGAAGAACCGGAAGTTGATATTGATCCGCCGGAAGAAAAGGTGTTAAAGGCTGTTTCTTCCTTTGTTGAAGGCATGATTGAGCGAATGGGATATGAGGCTAAAGCTGTCTACAATAAATCCGATGGTTCCAAACTGATTTTTGAGATCAGCTCCGAATCTTCAAACATCCTGATTGGCAAGAAAGGCAAGAACCTGGATGCCCTGCAGTTGTTAACCAATGTCTATCTGAACCGGGTGGCCGGTGATGAGGCTCTCTGGAGAATCGTTCTGGACACAGAAGGGTACAGAGCCCGCCGGGAAGAGTCTCTGGTGCGTATGGCCCACCGCATGGCCGATGAGGCCGTAAGAAGCCATTCAAGCCGGCTCCTTGAACCTATGAACCCCTTTGAACGCCGTCTGATTCATACTGCAATCAACGACCGGGACGATGTGGTTACCAAGAGTGAGGGTGACGGACTGTATAAAAGGGTGCGTGTGATGGCCAAAGGGGCTCAGCGTGAACGCTCAAGACCCCGTAGATAACAGTTTAATCTACTGAATAAAAAACCGCCCGGTTACCCGAGGCGGTTTTTTAATTCCAGGAGAAGTAAGGGAATGAAATCATGAAAAGCGTTTCAATAACCATTCCCGGAGATCGGTATCCCGATTCCCCACGGGATAGGCTTTTTTTTCCCGGCCTGCCAGCTCTTTAAGGGCAAAGGGCAGTTCCGGCGGCCGACCGGTGGCTTCTTCCACGATTTCAACGAACTTACCCGGATGGGCGGTGGAAAGAATCACCGCCGGAATCTCGGGGTTTTTTTCCCGGTAGAGTTCCGCCCCCCGCCATCCCACAGCGGTGTGAGGGCAGCAGAGATAAGCGTGTTCCTTTTCCACCCGGGCAATGGTGTTTAATGTCGTTTTATCATCTACGGTGAATGCTTCGATGTGATTCCGGAAAATATCTACAGAGTTTTCGTAGAGGTCATCCAGACGCTCAAAATTACTCGGATCTCCAACATCCATGGCGTTGGAGCAGGTAGCCTGAGACGGCCGGGGCGTATAGAGACCGGTTTTCAGATATTCAGGAACCACATCGTTGGCATTGGTGGCGGCTATATAATGATTCACCGGCAGACCCCAGGATTTAGCGTAGAGACCGGCGGTGATATTGCCGAAATTTCCGCTGGGAACGATAAAGGCGAAATTACCATCGGCAGCCATGGAACGCATCCGGGTCCAGGCCCAGACGTAGTAGAAAGACTGGGGAATAAGACGGCCCGGATTGATAGAGTTTGCCGAACTTAAAGGCAGGTTTGAGAGCGCAGGATCGGTAAAGGCGGCCTTGGCCATCCGCTGACAGTCGTCGAAGCTGCCGTCCACTTCCAGTGCGGTGACGTTGCCCCCCAGGGTAGTCAGCTGCTTCTCCTGAAGGGGGCTTACCCGGCCGGAAGGGTAGAGTATTATCACATCGATACGGTTCCTGCCGTGAAAAGCCCGGGCCACGGCGCTTCCGGTATCCCCGCTGGTCGCGGTAACGATAATGGCCCTGCCGTTTTTGCCGCTGCCGGAATTTTTGACGGATGATTCGGAAAGGAGGTGGTTCATGGATGAGGCCAGAAAAGAGGCACCGAAATCCTTGAAGGCACAGCTGGGTCCGTGAAAAAGCTCCAGTACGTACATGCCTTTTGAGACTTCCCGGAGCTCGGGGCTGAAATCAAAGGCGTCCCGGATGATATTTTCGATGATTTCCCGGCTGATTTCCGGTCCGAGAAGGGCGGAGGTGAGGTCTGCAGCCAGCTCGTTGAAGGGTACATCGTCGGCGAGGGAGGCAAAAAAGCCGCTCAAATCCGGAGTGGAATCCGGGCGGTAGAGGCCGCCGTCGGGAGCAAGACCCCTGAACATGGCTTCGGTGAAGCTGACGGGATTGTTATGGTTTCTTGTGCTGACGAATTTCATGGTTTAAACCTTTTATCCCCGGGGCCGCTGGCTGAGAAAGGCCCGGTGAATGGCGGTGATGGCGGTCTTTTTATCATCACCCTTGATTACGAAGGAAATATTCAGCTCGGTGGATCCCTGGGCGATGGCCAGTATATTCACTCCGATATCCCCCAGAGCGCTGAACAGCTTGCCGCTGAGTCCCGGCTGTCCCTGCATGTTCTCGCCGATAACGGCAATGATTTCCAGACCGTCGTTGAGTCTGATGCTGCGGATAATTCCCGAATGCAGGGTGTCACTGAGGTCTTTTTCCAGGCCGGCGGCAGCGATGGCTGCTTCCTCCCGGCGGCAGACCAGGCAGACGCTGTGTTCCGAGGATGCCTGGGTAATCATGATGATATTGGCTCCTGTGCGGGCCACCGAGGCGAATATTCGGCTGGCGATTCCCGGCATGCCCACCATTCCGCCGCCCTCGATAGTTATCATGGACACATCGTCCACCGAGGCGATACCGGTAATCGGACGGTCTTTCGGAGCGGAGGTTCTGGCAATCCGGGTGCCCGGGGCTGAGGGGTTCATGGTGTTTTTAATGAAAACCGGGAGGTTTTTTTCTATAACAGGCCGCAGGGTGAAGGGGTGAATTACTTCAGCACCGAAAAATGAAAGCTCCATGGCTTCCTGAAAACTGATTTCATCGATAACCCAGGCTTCGGGGACTATACGGGGATCGGCGGTGAGTATCCCATCCACATCAGTCCAGATTTCAACGGAGCCGGCATCCAGGGCGGCGCCGAGTATGCTGGCGGTGTAGTCACTGCCGTTTCGTCCCAGAGTGGTAGCCACTCCCTGGGAGGTGGATGCTATAAAACCGGTTACGACAAAAATTCTGGAATCGCCGGAGACGGATTTTCCGGCGGGATTTCCTGTTTCAGTATCCATCCGCTTTCGAATCAATTCCCCGCTTACCTCAAAGTCCACCGCCGCCCGGCCGTGGGCATCGTCGGTTCTGATGATTTCTCTGGCATCCACAGCTTCAGAGGGTACACCCCGGTCATTTATGTGTGCGGCCAGCAGAAGGCTGCTCAGTCGTTCACCGAAGCCGGAAATCAGATCCCCGGTACGGGGGGAGCATTCTTTAACCAGCTCCACACCGTGGAGAATTTCGGCCAGTTCGCCGAGAATGGCATCAATATCTATCAGCAGTGTAACGCCGATGGAATTGTCGGAAACAAGATTCTTAACGGCCTGGTGATGCTTTTGTTTGAGGTCTTGAAGTAATTTTTTGTATAAGGAATCTCCGGATTCAGCAGCGGAGGCGGCTGAGAGGAGGATGTCTGTAACGCCCTTCATGGCTGATACGACAACAACCGGGGCCGTCTTTTCGTTTTCAGCCCTGGAAATAACGATATCTGCGACAGATTTAATCCGGGAGGCATCTGCGACGGAGCTTCCGCCGAATTTCATAATTTGCATGGGGTTATAATAACGATTTAACGCG
>QNBK01000351.1 GCA_003644105.1 Spirochaetota bacterium
AAGGCGGCTTATCAGACCGAGAAAGCTCTTGAATAAACGGGACTTCGGGAATATACCGAAGCGTTCAGGATGATGTCCGGTTACCTTGATTTGATACACTTTAAATCCATACCTGGAAAGGAGTTCAACCGCTGTTTCCGGAGTCCAGATACTGTAATGATCCGCCGGACTTTTTCTTAAAAAACTTTTCAGGGAACGCCGGGCTGAGATACCCGCACCGTTAGGGGTGGAGAGGGCCAGAACACCGTTGGCTTCCAGTAAACTGTTTAATGCAGCAAAAACTGCTTTCAAATCTGTAAAATGCTCAATCACATACCAGAGAGTGACAATGTCGAATTTTTTCCTGGAAAACATCCTTTCAGAAGAATCTCCGGGAAAGGCCGCAGAAACCGCCGGTATACCCAGATTATCCCGGACATAGGCGACGGCATCCGGGGAAATATCAATTCCATGAGGCTGGAAACCGGCCTCCCGGGCGGCCTCGAGAAAAGGTCCGAAGGCGCAGCCGATATCAAGCAGACTTCCATCCTTTTTTCCCCGCCGGGAAATGATTTCCAGCCGGGAAACCCCCATGGCTTTAATGTTCTGGAAATCTTCAAGATAGCTTTTACCGTATTGATTTTGATACTCCGCCTGAAAATAGTCCGCGCCGTACTCATCTTCCGGGACTTTCCCAAAACGGTAGAGTCCGGTAATACCGCAGTCCGGGCAGCGGTAATAGGACTGCCGGGGAAAGCGGGCAATCACCGGGGGCAGAACTTTTCCGCATGCCAGACAGCGGGATTCCGGGGCCTCCAGGGAATCCAGCAGACTTGATAGACTACCTTTAGAGCGTAATTCCACCATCAAGGCGAGTTTTTCAGCAGATTTAACAAGACTTTCCGGAAAATCCAGAAGTTTTAAAAGCTTTTTTCTGTTTTTCCCGAATTGCCATCCCGATCTGCCGCCCATCCGACCGATTCCAGGAAAACCTGCGGCTTTGGAAAGGAAGGCATGGTAGTCGGTGGGATCGGCGGTAATCACGGCACAACCTGCGGCAACCGCTTCCCATGCGGTAAGACCGTAACTGCAGAAAACCATGCCGTAATTTTTCAGTTGGTTTTTAAGATTTCCCGAGGAATCGAGAATATTCACTCCCCGGGGAAGGGAGTCCGGTAAAACTCCCGGGGGCAGAGTCAGGTGAATCCGGGATGCGGGGATGCCGGTTTTCAGGAGTATTTGAGCCAGAGGGGCGGTGATGCCTGCCGGATCTGCTCCGCCGAAGCTCAGGAGTATAAGACCGCCGGGGTTGGGCTTCTGCCCCCGGGGGGGGAGGTTCAGCCAGGATGGTGAGGCCTCGTTGGCATCAGAACCCCTGGGCCCGGGGATGCTGTCCAGGACGAAGGGTGCAAAAATCCGGGCCTGGCCGTCATCATCAAGGAGTACCGGGGTGAATTTTTCCGCCCAGAGAAGAATGTCGGCTTCGGTACTCTGCCTTCTGTCAAAAACCGCCAAAGTACGGCCGGCATCGAAAAAAGAATTATCCTTGAGAGCGTCAGAGGTCAACAAAACAGAAGTGCTGCCTGGAAAATCAGGAATTACCCCGCTCCAATCCCCCGGCAGCAGGGCATCAGGCAACTCATCATCAATAATCAGGGAGGCGGGTATCTCCATATCCCGGGCGGTATCAAAACAGCGGCGCAGATGTCCCGATCCCATTCCTTTTCGGCTCAAGGGAAAAAAAAGAACCCTTTCAGAGGGCATTCACGGTACTCCGGACGAGATAGGGAATCACAACATCCAGATCCAGAGGACTTCCGGTGTAAAGCTCAGTGAAAAGATTTTTTAAAAACTCATAATCTTCCGGGGTATCCAGGGTAATACGGGCATCAGGTGCCCGGAAACCATCGGGAGCCGGTGGAACAACAATGCGGTAACGCTCGGGCCTGCGGTATAAAAAAGGCGAAACATGCTCCCTCTCATAGGGATCGGCTGCCTCAGTATAAGCTTCTTCCAGAGACGATACTTTAACGATTTCCACACCCGCTCCCAGGGGCATGTCTCTGTATCCTGCAAAATCCGCCCCGCTTTCTTCAGAAAGACGAAGAGCCGCATTGGCCATAGCCGCAGAAACCAGAGGGTTATCACCGGTGGCCCGAACCAGCCGGCGGGCTCCGGTTTCCCGGGCTGCCAGAATGTAGCGCTCCAGTACATCGTCTTTGGAACCCACAAAAATACCCCACCCGGCTTTATCCGCCAGAGGGCGGAGAGCCGCTTGCGAGTCCCGGGTGGTTACCAGCATGCGGTGATCGGCTTCAACGGCGTCCAGAGCCCGCATGGCATGCTCAATCGACGTTAAACCGGAAAGTTTGAGCAGGGCTTTCCGGGGCAGCCGGGATGAATCAAGACGCACTTGAAGAAAGATCGAAGTTGTTACAGAGGACAAGTTACTCACCCCATTCCCAGAGTTCTGTTATTTCCTCGGCATCATGGAGAAATCGGTAGCGGTTTATATTCACCCAGCTTTGTATCTCTTTCCAGGTTTTTCGGGTGGCCGAGGCGGATTCCCCGGAGGAGTGGAGATAAGACCACCAGCCGGATCTTGTAAGCCGTCCGGTATCCCCCCGGCGCTTGACGGCCAGATTCTTAAGAAAGAAACGGCGGTAACCCGGTCCCGGGGTGGAATTCTGGGGAAGCATTTCATCCAGATACCCCATTCTCAGAGCCGAATGTGTGCGTATTTCCTCCCCCCAGAGCCAGGCCCGCATACCGTAATCCAGCATCTGCCACCAGGGCTCGGTTATCAGGGGGTCGAATCCGCCTATGCCGAAATGTTTATCCCGGCGGTAGATACCGGTGTAATCCCAGGGCATCAGGGTGGCCACTTCCCCGTCGGCGGCAGCGGTAGGCTGTACATCAAAGATTCCGCCCTTACCCGGCAGGGGGCTCACCGCCGTAGGAATCAGTTCCCCGAGGCTGTTCCGGAATACCGGAACGGCACAGAGGCGACCGCGCTCTGAAATTTTTGCAAACACCCGGGAGGAAATTCCCGCTACGTTGATTTTCATATCACCCTGAACCACAAAGATATGATCGCTTAAGGCTTCCCTCATGGCCGTATCAATCCGGGCTCCGGTACTGCTCTGTTGAGAAAAGATTATGAAACGTACTATATCGTGTTTTTTACTGAGAGCTTCCACATCGTAGGGGCAGGGGCCTGATTCAAGAGAAAGAACTTCCCGTACCCCGATTTTACAGAGCTGGTCGAATAAATCCCGGCGGAAGGGCCTTGTGCCCCGGTTAAGAAGAATAATTGATAATCCGGGACGTTCCTTGTTCTCCCGGTCCAGAGCATCCCCGCCGATGACGGTGTAGGGCCCTGCGTCGGGAAGAGTCGATTTAAAAGTTGAAGCAGTAATACTCATCACAATCCGCACAAGGACCGGGAAACTCACCGGA
>QNBK01000352.1 GCA_003644105.1 Spirochaetota bacterium
GATCTGTTTGAATACGGCAGTGAATCGGCGGTGAAGTCGGCGGGTAAACTCCGGATGGAAGGTAAGGAATACATCGTCCGGGATGGAGATATCATGCACTTCAAATTCAACGTGTAGCCTTGAGGAAAAGCGCCGATGAAGCCCAGGTACCGGCGCCAGAGGTCAATTGAAAAACAAGAGAGCTAAAGAGCCTTATACACCACGAGAAAAGAAAACAGAATAACGAGTACCGACAGTAAAAGTTCCAGGCGTTTCGCCTTGGTCTTCAACGACAATTTACTCCCTACCCAGGCTCCGGCCATGGAACCTGCAGTAACAAACAGGGCGGGAATAACCGCCAGATCTCCCCGGCCGAGATACACAACCAGCCCGGAAATGGCGGTGAAAATGGTTACCAGTAATGAGGTGGCTATCGCCCGGTGAATATCAAGCCCCAGAGCCTTGAGGAAGGGGGGGAACAGAGAGCCGCCGCTGCCTCCCCGCATCCCGGTAACAAAGTTTAAAAGAGCTGCACCGATGAACACATTCCAGAAGCCGGGTTTCAGCCTGGATGAAAGGGTGGGCATCATCTTGTAGAGATAGATACCGAAAACGGTGATTATTGAGATAACAACAAAAATCACGGCCAGAGCCAGTTTTGAAAATGCACCGGTGAGCATAGCTCCGCCGATGGAACCCAGGCTTCCTCCGATTATCAGGTACAGTCCGATTTTTTTCTCGATGTTCTTTCTGTGGGTGATGGCTCCGATGGCGGAGGAAAAGGGTATGACAAAGAGGTTCACCCCGAAGGCGGATAGCAGGGGCAATCCCGCCAGGTTCAGCAGCGGAACCCGGAGGGAACCGCCTCCAATCCCGAGCATACCGCTCATGAAGCCTGAGAACAGACCTATCGCCGCGTAAAGGGCGTAATTCAGAAATTGGTCCATTTTGTTTCTCCCTTATATCAAATCTTATATCAAAGCAAAGACTTTCAGTGAGGCCGCCAGCAGCCCCATACCGATAACAATCTGAAAAACTTTTCTCCAGTTGTTTCTGAACACAAGATTTGTCAGTTCGTAGGTATAGTGTATTCCAGTCCAGAGGGCTGCACCAAGGAGCAGCTGTGAGTAGAAGGCCTCAGAGCTGAACGAGGGGTTGAGCGCGGCATGCCACATGATGGCAAAGGATGATGCGAAAAATGTCGTCACGGTGTTACCCAGGTAAACCTGCTTTGCATTCATTTTTCCGATTCTGATGGCAAAGGGGATTTTGACGGGTTTCAGAGATGTTCCGATAAAACCGATGGCAAAGCCGCTCAGGATGGGTCCGAAAAAGGCACAGAATTTAGCAATAGCGGGTTTTGGTTCTTTGTAATCCAGTTCGTGCTTCTTGAAGTGGATGAAGATGAGTCTCAATCCATAAACAATGGCGATTATACCCAGGGTAATCAGCATGGCAACTTTCTCATTGAGCCTGAAAAGCAGGGATCCGGCAAATGATGCGCCCAGAGTGAGAATCGGGATAATCACGAACAGCTGAATTTTCATCATTTTCGGCAGGGATGCCAGCTTCTCTTTATTCTCAAGAAGTATCATCAGAGCTCCGAGCATAATAATCCAGAGAAAGATGTTTACCGAATCAAAGATGCTGTATTTGAATAGAAAAAGCAGCAGCAGAATGGTGAAGAATCTGTCGAATCTGATGGTAAGGCCGGCGGTTACAAAACCGACAATCAAGATGGTGAGTAAGAACGGTGTAATCATAAACAATCTTCCTTGTTGCAAAGTTTGGAAACATTAGTTTTTTGCTATTGACTCAATGTCCAAAAGTTTCTAAATTAAGAAACAAAGAGACGATAGTGTCAATACCGAGATTAATCAAGGAGATTAAGAGATGAAAGTACAGATTTTAGGTTCCGGATGCCCCAATTGTCTGGCGTTGGAAGCCAGTGCCCGGGCGGCGATAAAAGAGCTCTCCCTGGACGCGGACGTTATTAAAGTTACGGATACCGACGACATCATGGAGATGGGTGTAATGATGACCCCGGCCCTGGCCATTGACGGTGATGTTAAAAGTGTTGGAAAGGTTCTGACTGTTGCCCAGGTGAAGAGTTTTCTGGAAGGGGCTGCCTGATAATGGCGAGTAAGAAAATTTCCCCGAATATGGGTCTGGGGATAACTATTCTGGTTTTCCTGGCGGCCTATTTCACCCCCTTTGATTCGGAGGTATTTACCCGTTCCATTCAGGAAGCCTTTCTGATGCTGGGTGAGTATGCTCAGCAGCACGTCCTGCTCTGTCTTGTTCCGGCTATGTTTATTGCCGGAGCCATTACGGTTTTCCTCAATCAGCAGGCGGTAATCCGTTATCTCGGGCCCAAAGCTCCCAAGCCGGTAGCCTACGGTGTGGCCGCTGTTTCGGGGGCAATTCTGGCGGTCTGTTCCTGCACGGTTCTTCCTCTTTTCAAGGGAATCTACAAAAAGGGTGCAGGCCTGGGTCCGGCGGTGGCCTTTTTGTATTCCGGTCCTGCCATCAATATCCTGGCTATTGTACTTTCCTATAAAATATTCGGCTGGAAAATGGGTGTTGCCCGGATGGTGGGTGCGGTACTTTTCGCCGTTATCATCGGTATTCTGATGCAGCTTATTTTCAGAAAAGAAGATGAGGATAGGCTGGCTGATGAGAGAATGTTCAAATACACAGGGGGAGATGAGGGACTCAGCCTTTCCAGGATGATAGTGTACATCGGCTCCATGGTGGGAATCCTGGTTTTTATCAACTGGGCTGATTCTCATGGTGGAAGTGCCGCCTGGGATGCAATCTACAATACCAAATATTGGATAACCGGAGCTTTTGCCCTGGTATTGCTGTACGCACTTGTCAGATGGTTCAAGAAAGATGAAATGGGGCTGTGGATGAGGGAGACAAGGGATTTCTCTCTGCAGATTATGCCTTATCTGTTCTTCGGTGTTCTGGTAGCTGGATTTCTTCTGGGACGCCCGGGGCACGATGCCCTGATACCTACGGCCTGGGTGGGATCGCTCCTCGGCGGTAATTCCATTCTGTCCAACTTCGGTGCGGCTATTTCCGGTGCATTCATGTACTTTGCCACTCTTACTGAAGTTCCCATTGTTCAGGGGCTCCGGGGGGCGGGTATGGGAAATGGTCCGGCGCTGGCACTTCTTCTGGCCGGTCCCTCTTTGTCCCTTCCTTCGATTCTTGTGATTAACGGGGAGCTCGGGATTAAGAAAACAGCAACCTATGTATTTCTTGTTGTTATTCTATCCACTTTTGCAGGCTGGATTTTCGGAACGATAGCTTAAAGGAAACGAACAGATATGAAGAAAATTGCCTATTGCCCGACGATGAAACCCTATGCTGAAGCACTTGGTGCTAAGATAAATGAGGTTTCAATGCTTGAAATGTCCAGTGCCGCCCAGGTGCTTGGAGCCTTGCGCA
>QNBK01000353.1 GCA_003644105.1 Spirochaetota bacterium
ACCTTCATATGACGAGTTTGACATAGATCTATCTGAATGTCCAGCACTATGGGGATCTCGAAGGCTTACATAACCTATTACCTAATTCTATTTCCAATAATCCTTTGCTGGAAATACCCAGATACCAAATAGATTATCATTGTACACCAATACCTCAAGCGGTATAACCATCTCCTCAGTAAAGATATATAGAAGCTCCAAATCTAGAGGAGGTGTTAATATGGTACTTGAGAGCTACTTGAAAGATATCAGCAAGATCCCAGCTAAATCTTTATCATACTATTTGCTGAGAATTGAACAGTATCTCAATTTTTTAAAAATGAATCCCGGGATTGGATCTCAGGGTTTTTTCGTCGAGCTCAACAATAACTGTGAGCCATGGCAGGTTGATCAAGCACGAAAAGCTGTCCGATGCTATTTATCCTTTTCGAAATTGTATGGGAAGGATTCTTCACAGATAGAATCAATGTCTCCTCCTATAGAAGACTGGGACAACATGATTCTACGTACCCGGGATGAACTCCGGTTGCACCATAAGTCTTATCAGACAGAGAAAGCGTACCTCTCCTGGCTGAAAAGATTCCGCAAGTTCACCCAATCCAAAAAGGTTTCATTACTGGACGGTATAGATGTCAGAAATTATCTCACCTATTTAGTTGTGCGCAGAGAGGTGTCTTTTTCCACTCAGAAACAGGCCTTTAATGCACTTTTGTTTGTTTACCGCTACATCCTTGGTGTAGAAATTGGTACTCTTGATAATATTCCAAGGTCAACAAAAAAAAAGGGACTTCCTGTTGTTCTCAGTACAAGTGAAATCAGCCTGATCTTCAAACATCTTACCGGAGTACAAAAACTGATGGCAATGATTATTTATGGTTCTGGGCTGCGGCTGGAAGAGTGTTTGACACTTCGGGTGAAAGATTTAGATTTTGATTCCGGTATTATTACTGTCCGTTGTGGAAAGGGCGGAAAAGATCGGCGGACAATACTTCCAGGAAATATTGCCTCCCTGCTGGAGTCGCATTTACTGAAGTCGAGGGTTTTTTTTAAAGAAGATCGCAGAGATAATCTGAACGGGGTGGAGCTGCCCGGAGCATTAGAGAAAAAATATCCGAATATGGGAAAAGAATGGCCCTGGTTCTGGGTATTTCCTTCAGCGAAACTTTCGGTGGATCCCCGGGGTCAGGTGGTCAGGCGTTTTCACCTCTTCCCAAGTACTCTTCAGAAAGCCTTTCATGCGGCGGTTCTGGCCGCTGGTATCGAGAAACATGCTTCGGTTCACACTTTGAGGCACAGTTTTGCCACTCATTTAATTGAGAAAGGATATGATATCCGAACTGTTCAGGAGTTGCTTGGTCATTCAAATGTCAGTACAACAATGATTTATACTCATGTTGCCGAGGTGAACAAGCTTTCTGTTATCAGCCCGCTGGATAATCTGTGAAAGAGATGGGTTTACAGGTTTTAATGTAAACGCCATGATTCCAATCCGATGTACTGTACGCCTTCAGGTTGGAGTATTGATTGATATAGAATGACCTCTCCCGCCGGGAAGGTTCTCAGATTTTCCGTTTTCACCTCAGGCGGTAGTAGTCCGCCGCCGGCCGGACCCTTCAATCCCCGGCGTCTGGATCGGCCCAAAGTCAAATGGGGCCGGTATCTGCCCTGCTCACAATCTGCCGGAGATTCCAGCCTATAACAAATTGCCGACCTGAGTATCTCAAGTTCCTCCCGGCCCTTTTCCACTCTCTCGATAAAAACCTTCGGCCGGCTCACCGGACCGAAGCTGCCGGCACCATTCAGAGTGATTTCAAAATCTTTTATCCCCACCAATGCCATGAAGACGGCCTTCCGTATTTTTTTTACCAATGCCTCATCCTGTTCTCCGAGAAATATCAGAGTAATATGGAAGTTTTCCGGTTTCACCCAGCGGACACCACTCCAGGCATTCCGGAGCGGGACACGGGACTTGAAAAGTTCCCGGGCAAGCTCAATCGGCGGGGTAACAGCCAGAAAAGTTCTCACTTATTCACACTCCGCAAAGGCCGCTCAAGAAGAGTCTGAATAATCGTTAACAGCCAGTTTTCAGCCGCGTTTACCGCCGCCGGTGCCAGGCCTATTTTCACCGCAGAGTCCAGAGGTTTCCCGGAAATTGCCCTCAGCCACCGCCTGCCGCCGTCCGGCAGTACCGGCCAGCGGGATTCGGAGCATTCGGGACCGACGAGCAGACCGTTGGGCAGAAACCGGGCCGGCCCCTCTGCTCCCCCGATTTGCAGGGCCCTGCCGCATTGCCCGCAGTGTTCAGGGTCCGGCTGAACGCCTTCAATCTCCAGGAATTTCCACAGGAAACCGAGGTGAAGCCGTTTAAAATTACCGGAAGTGGAAACAGAAAGCAGGGAAAAGGCCGAAGAGGCCATATCAAAGAGGGCTGCCGAATCCCCGCCGGCACCGTGAGTTTTCAAGAGAATCTCCGCCCAGGTGGCAGCGGTGTAAAAACGATCCAGATCCTCACGTAAACCTTCATGGCTGTCCTGAACATCAAAAGAAACCAGCCGCCAGCTGTTTTTGGCACCGTCAAAGTGCAGATCGGCTATTCCACGGTTGTAGGGCAGTGCTGATGCCCGAAGGGTACTTCGTTTCCCCTGGGCTCCATAGGCTAAAGGCCGGAGAAGGCCTTCTCCCCTCACCAGCATGGAGAGTCCCCGATGGTTTTCCCCCACCGGGTTAACTTTGAGTACTAAGGCCGGTGATTTCAGATTTCGGGTCATCAGGGTAATTATAGCTGTACAAAGAGCGGCTTGGAATCCTCACTTTTTTCGCCAGAGGTCACCTTGAACAAAATTCCGTTTGCCCCATCATCTCGAAAGCCTTATTTTTAGACAACCGAGGAGTTCCTTTAATGTCCGACGAAAACGAAAACACAAACGAAAACCAGATAATTGCCGCCACCGAGGCATTACCCAACCATATATACGTTGTCCCCCTCCAGGGAAAACCGATTTTCCCTGGAATATTCACCCCCATCATGATTACCGGAACCGAAGATATCGCTGTAATCGACAAGGCAATGGAAACCCACAAGGTGATTGGACTGGTTCTGACAACCGACCCGGGAACCGAATCCCCCGGGCCTGAGGAACTGCACCTGGTGGGCACCGCAGCAAAAATAGTGAAACGCATCAACCTCCCCGACGGGGGCATCAATATCTTTATCAGCACTCTCAAACGCTTCCGTGTTGCAAAGATACATAACGAAGAGAGCCCCTACTCGGCGGTGGTGGAGTATCTGGATGATGATTACGACCCGGAAGACAAGGAGCTCAAGGCCCTTACCCGGGCTCTACTCACCGAGATGAAGCAGATAAGCCAGGACAATCCTCTCTTTTCCGAAGAAATGCGGCTGAACATGGTGAACATCGACAACCCCGGCAA
>QNBK01000354.1 GCA_003644105.1 Spirochaetota bacterium
CTGGATTACTATAAGAGTAAGGTTCGTATTCTTGTTGACCTCCTGCTTATTCAGGGTAAGTGGTCTACCAAGCTCGCATCACAGCAGTTCTCCGAGGCTTATCATCAGTTGATGTCCCTGTCGGATCAGCTGACCGGCTTTGATTCCGGTTTGGCGGATGACGGTCCGATGGGCAGTAAGATTAAACGCCTGCTCCTACAGTCCACCCGCGACCGCTCGGTTCTGGGCAGCCTGAAGAACGTTCTTGCCGAGGTGAATGATAACGCCAAAAAAATAATCAACTCATCAGCACAGAATCTGATTGTTCTGGGT
The DNA here is from genome assembly GCA_003644105.1 of Spirochaetota bacterium. Taxonomy (GTDB): domain Bacteria; phylum Spirochaetota; class Spirochaetia; order DSM-2461; family DSM-2461; genus UBA2779. The sequence continues at coordinate 313 of QNBK01000354.1, forward strand.
AAGAATCTAAAAATACTCCTTGAGGAGTACAAAGCTGAGAATATGGAAATTATAATTAACTGGAAAGAGATTGAAAGCTGGGCCGATCCTCCTGTTGAAGAGCAGATGGCTGAGGTTTATGGGCAGATTTACTACCTGGTGCAGCTGCTGCAGCTATGTATGAAAGATAAGAAGTAAACAGCTGACTGCGGCCCCGGAGTACTTGCGAGTGAGAACCCTCGGTCCTAGCGGTGCCTTCGGCATCCGCTTGTGATTTACAGCATACGGTTGCGTATCTCGGCGCTGGTGTAATCCAGTATGGCTACGGTTACGGCGATGAACCAGACGGCGATTCCTGCCGAGCGGTAGTCCAGGAGCCGGATGTACTGTACCAGCAGGAATCCGATACCGCCTCCGCCTACCAGGCCGATAACGGTGGACATGCGGACGTTGATGTCCCATCGGTAGATGGAGAAGGAAATAAAGGGTGAAATCATCTGGGGTATTACCCCGAAGAGTATCACCTGCAGCTTGGTGGCACCGGTGGCCTCGATGGCTTCAATGGGACCTGGATCTATGCCTTCGATAGCTTCGGAATAGAGCTTCCCCAATGCCGCTATGGAATGGAGAGTGAGGGCCACAATCCCGGCAAAGGGGCCCAACCCCACCCAGACTACGGCAATCAGGGCCCAGATGAGGGGCTCGATGGATCGAATGATGTTCAGAATGGTGCGGGTTAGGAAGTAGATGGCCATGGTAATCTTTGATCCGGACATGATATTTCGAGCGGCAAGAAAGCTCACCGGGATGGCCATGACGATGCCGAAGATGGTGGCCATCATACCCATGAAGATGGTTTCCACCATTCTGGCCATGGTGAGTCTTAGGGCATCACTGGCTTTGGGTCTGCCGACTTTAAATATCTGCCGGGCTTCAATGACATGCTCGTAGGCTTTTTTCTCCGCACTGGGGGGCATCAGCTGGTAGGGCATGGTCATATCCACTTTGAAAGCACCTTCGGAATCTGTGGTGACAAACAGGTATTTACCGGCTTCTCTGGGACGGTATTCGTTTCCCTGGGCGTCCTTCCACCAGATTTCTGTTTCCGTATTCGGAGCAAAGTTCGATCCTGTAAGGGTTATTCGGGTACCGGGAACAATCTCGTTGTCCTCATCTCTTGTGGACATACTGCCCAGGTTGGGGTCTACCCTCAGATATGGCTCTCCGCTGATTTCCGGGGGACGGGTGGGGGCGGATGTTTTATCGCCATCGGGTACATCCAGGATAATTGCTTTTCCGACGAGATTGTCCTCATCGTAGGTAACCGCCGCCTTCCATGGCCACATTATCCGGGATAGGGGGGGGAGAGCCTCGGGGGCCTGGGATATGAGTTTTACGGGGTCAATTTCAGCAATATTCCATCCTTGTATAAAAAAACCCAGAAGGACGAACAGGAAGATACCGGAAAACCGTTTTCGGCGGTCCCGGGCACCAATCCAGGCATCCCTTGCCGAGAGTATCCAGATTGCCAGGATGCAGAGAATTACCACGGCAACAAAGAAAGGGCGGCGTTGGAGAGCCCTGAGGAATACCGGCCATCCGGTACCCGCCCGGCGGCCGAGATCGGCGATTCGCCACTGCATAATGCCGATCATGGAAGCAGCTGATATCAGAATTAATATACCGCGCTGCCAGAAGCCTGTAAAAATCTGACCCGAACCGGGAACGATCAGGGACAGGAAACCGGCTACAGGAGGTGAGAGGAGTGATTTATTCATAAGTTTCGCTGCTGCTCTGTTCATGCCTCACCTCCGGTGCTCAATTCTGTGGGACCGGCGCTGACTCTTTCGGCTTCTTCACCGTATATCTCCTTGAATTCCTTGTCGGTCATACGCCGGATATCCTCACCGGTTCCCCGGTAAACCACTTCGCCGTCCCGCAGGCCGATAACCCGGGTGGCGTAGCGCTGTACGAGGTCGAGATAGTGGAGGCTGCAGATAACGGTAATGCCGTCTTCCTTGTTCAGCTGTTCCAGATAGCCCAGGATGGTGTGGGCGAGAACCGGATCCAGACTGGCTACCGGTTCATCCGCCAGTATGATGCGGGGTTCCTGCATCAGAGCCCGGGCGATACCCACCCTCTGCTGCTGACCTCCTGAGAGATCGCTGGCTCTTTTCCATGTCTGCTCGGTTAAACCGACTCTCTTGATGGCCTTATGAGCTTTTTCCTGATCTTTTTTCGGGAATTTGTAAAGGAAACTTGTTGAATTGCTGACATAGCCCAGGCGTCCGGAGAGAACATTGTTGAATACGCTCAGGCGCTTTACCAGGTTGAAATGCTGGAATACCATACCGATCTTTCTACGTATGGGGCGGAGTTCTTTCGGCCCCGCGGCGGCGATATCCGTATCGTCCCAGAGTATGGACCCGCCCGTCGGGTCAATTAAACGGTTGGTACATCGCAGCAGGGTGGACTTCCCCGACCCCGAGAGACCGATTATCACCAGGAACTCCCCTTCTTCCACTTCAAAGCTCACGTTGCGGAGAGCTTCGGTTCCATCGGGATAGGTTTTTGACAGTTTCTTGTATTCCAGCACTTCAAGCTCCAAAAAGAACGGCCCCCCCCGTGGAAGAAGCCGCTTGCTATTAATTAATATAATTCTGATTCAACTATTCGCCCATCAGGGTTGCGGCATCAACACCGGAAGCCTGAAGAACCTGACGGAAGGGATCGTAGAAGTCATCACCATGACGTTCCAGAGCATTCCACTGATATGCTTTTTTCAAAGCTTCAACACCTTTCTCATCAGCAGCAATCTCAAGAAGCGCAGTGATAATTTTTTCTTTCATATCATCGGGAACTACCGGGCTGAACTGCACACCGTCGTTGGGGATTGGTGCGGAAACTTCGATAACGACAACTTTATCCATTACATCGGGATGATCCTCTTTGAGATTTCCCCGGGCGTCAACATAAGTGGCACCGGCATCAACATCGCCGTTGTAAACTGCTGTAACAACACCGGTATGTCCACCGGCATCAACAACCTGTTTCAAATCTGTATCAGGGTTTATCCCGGCAGCTCTCATGGTGAGGCTGGGAATAATCCAACCGGATGTAGAAAGGGGATCGGGGCGGGC
>QNBK01000355.1 GCA_003644105.1 Spirochaetota bacterium
AATGAGCGGAGTGAACTTGTTCATTCCAGAATGAGCGAAGGGAAAGCATGGTTTCATACCCCGCGGCTCTGCCGCGGAACAGGGAGTCGCTTGAGCGACTCCGGGTCCAGGGCTCTGCCCTGGTTCTACTGATACCATTCATTAAACAGATGGATAATCATATTTCCTTAAAAGGACGCCGCCTGATAGGCTGGAGTGAGATTCTGGAAGGAGGGATTGCTCCCGGGGCGGCGGTTATGAGCTGGCTCGGAGAAGACGGTGGGATTGAAGCGGCGAACCAGGGGCATGATGTTGTGATGGCTCCGGGTTCCAGTACCTATTTTGACCACTGCCAGGCAGAGCCCTTCGAAGAGGAACCACTCTCAATCGGCGGTATGACTACTCTGGGCCGTGTCTATGGTTACGAACCAATCCCCAAAAAGCTGCCTGCTGATAAGCACAAACATGTGATTGGAGCACAGGGGCAGCTCTGGACTGAGTACATCCCGGATATGAAACATCTTGAATACATGACTTATCCAAGAGCATGCGCCCTGGCTGAAGTACTTTGGGTAGAGAAAGATCAGAAAGAATATCCTGATTTTCTGGAGCGTCTGGCAATTCATCGAAAACGTTTTAAGGTGATGGATGTGAATGCTCATCCCATGCTATAGCGGGATTGAATGCTTCATATTGACCTGCAGGAACCCCTGTCAATCAGTCTCTGGAGAACTTTGAATCCATAAATATCGGATTGTTTCTTGATGATTTTTATCAGGTGGTCACCCGCTACAGTACCCAACATTTCTGAATCAATTTTCATTGTTGTAATTCTGGGAGTGTATGGCAGATCGTAGTTCAGAACATCCCCCGGAGCAATGATGGAGACATCTTCAGGGACAGAAAGCCCTAGTTTTGAGAGTATTGTCATTGTTACTGCTGCAAAACGATCATCGTGTGCAAAAATGGCGGTTGGACGATCAACAACTGGTTTTGTAAAAAAAGATGACAATAATTCTGAAAATCCTTCTGTATCATCAAATGGAACTGTTATTCGGTTTTCGTCGGAGAAATCGATGCGATGCTCATCAGCTGCTTTTTTAAAACCGATGTATCGGTCAATCATTACATTTGACTCAGCTGGTCTCAGATATTCCACATACAATATATTCTTATGCCCCAAACTCATCAGATAGGATGCCCCATCATAAGCTCCTTGAAAATCATCAACACAGACAGAATGAAATCGATTCTGAGAGTAACTGTTATTAATAATGACTACCGGTATGTCATGCTTTTCCAGTCGTGAAAAAAGATCATTATCAACAAAATGTATTGATGCAATCCCTGCAGTTTTATGCCGGATAATCATCTGATACAGTTCGTCTGATGTTGTATTATCTGTAATAGGCTGTATAGTGAGGGAATAACCTTTCTCAACAGCCATTTCTTCAAGTTTTGTAATAATTGGCGTTGTCAAATCCCATGCATAACTCCAGTCCAGTTTTACATAGGTTAGTATTATCAATCGATGGGAATTTCTCTTTATCCGCTGGGCAGGATTACGTATATAGCCCAGCCTCTGAGCAGATTCCTTGACTCTTCTGCTGACATCCTTTGATATCTTTCCTTTTCCTGAAAGAACCAGTGAGACTGTTGCTGTTGATACCCCGGCATCTAGGGCGACATCCTTCAATTTAGCTTTTACCATTGAATCTTCCAATAATTCCTTTTAGTGAATAATACATTAATAACTAAGGAAAACCATAGAGGTATTTTCTTTACTATGTAACTTAAGTAAAAAAAAGAATGCAAATTAACTAAAATAATGATGGCCTCAGTTTTCTGTTGTATATACAATTCCTGAAATGTTGCCTTGTATTGCCTGAAATGCTTAAATTAACATGGGTATATACGTTAAATTATCCAATATTACAACATAAATTCAATTAATTCCCCCTTGACAGCAGGTAACTCCGAGTGCAAAATAAATTAAATTTTTTACATGTTTAAGAAAGGAGAGTGTCATGGTTGTAAGAAAGCTGTTAATAAAAATAGCTGTCATCGGGGTGGTTTTGTTTTCGATCACCGGAGTGGTTTTTGGAGAAGGGGCAAACGATAAGGCTGAAGAAAAGGCAAGTATTGTGATTATGCATGATAAATCCGGTTCTCCCAGCTGGGGGCCGCTTTTTGATCAAATGTCAGAGGCCAGTACTGAAGCAATCGGGATAGGTTTTACAAATACAGCCTTTCCTGCAACAGATATTTACATGAGTCAGATAAGAGCATCACTGGTTACCGATGAAGCACCCAATCTTTTTACATGGTGGTCCACATACCGGATGAAAGAGCTTGCCGATAATGATGTACTTAAAGATCTCTCTTCACTTTGGGATAAGCATGAAAATGAGTTCGGCTCCGATCTTCGTAATGCTTTTACCTTTGACGGAGAAGTTTATGGTTTTCCGATTACATCGGAATACTGGGTTGTCTGGTACAATAAAGAAGTTTTCCAGAAATATGGTTTAACTACGCCAGATACTTGGGATGAGTTCATCAATATTTGTGAAACCCTGAAATCAAATGATGTCACACCTATGATGTCCACTGTAGAAGGCCGGTGGCCCACATTCATCATGTTTGAAGAAATGATAGTCGGGGAAGATCCTGATCTCTATGTGGATTTATGTGAAGGCCGGGTAAAGTACTCCGATCCAAAGGTAAAAAAAGCATTTGAAAAATGGGGAGAACTTATCAATGCCGGTTATTTCACGGAACCGGGTTATGATGTCTGGTCCGGTGGAGCTAGAGACTTTAATCAGGGAGATGTGGGAATGGCTCTTTTCGGTACCTGGTATTTTGCTGCCACTCTGACTGCCAATGGTGTACCCGAGGAAAATATCGGTGCCTTTATACTGCCTTCTCATAATCCGAATGCGGGGAAGAATGTTATTCTTGAAATTACCCCTATGCTGGTAAGTAAGAATACTTCAAATATGGAAGACACCCTGAAACTTACTGACTACTGGATGAGCCCTGAGGGTAATGCCGCATTTGCCGAGACTCTGAAATCCTATCCGGCCAACCCTCAGGCTAATGCGGATTTCCTGCCTCAGGTTAAAGTTGATATTCTCAAGGAAATCGGGGATGACGGTTATCGGTTAATCAACCGTTACTGGGAAGCCACTCCAACACCCATCTGTGAAGTTGCTGTTGATGAGTTCGCCCGGTTTATGATTAATCCGGATTCCCTTGATGAAGTACTTGCTAATCTTGATAAGGTTGCAGACGAATATTGGTCAAATAACTGATTCCCGGTTCATATAAACCCGGATAATGTATTGAGGGTCCGTTTATCAGGACCCTCAATTATTAATAATAGGTTGAAATAAATGCTCCAAAGTACTGTTAAGGACAAATTCATCAGTTATATTCTGGTACTGCCGGC
>QNBK01000356.1 GCA_003644105.1 Spirochaetota bacterium
AAAACCGCCAAAGATTCATACCATGCCTGATATTCTTACCCCTGTCGAAATAGAGCGTCTCATTGGGAAAACCCGAAAACTACGCTATCGTATATTTTTATTAACCACCTACTCAATGGGACTTCGTCTGGAAGAAGCATTGTCGCTCCAAGTCGGTGATATTGATGCCGGGCGCAAACGAGTTCATATCCGGCGGGGAAAGGGACATAAAGATCGCTTGGTGCCATTACCGGATCTCACTTATAAGGGATTGCGTGAACTCTGGAAAAGGCATCGCCATCCAATGTTGATATTTCCAAACGCCACCGGTTCCCTTAAAAAGATTCAACAGGCAACAACGCATATGGACAGGGGTGGTACCCAAAAAGCCATGAAAGTTGTGGTCACGGAATGCGGCATTAAAAAAAAGTCTCTATTCACTCCCTTCGCCACAGTTTCGCCACGCATCTCCTTGAACGCGGCTTAAGTCTTCGTCATATCCAGGCACTGCTCGGCCATGCCAGTCCTGCGACAACCGCACGTTATGCTCATCTCACCGATATCACGGAAAAAGACAGCCTGATCGCTATTAATGAGCTGATGAACACCCTCCATGTCGACTTAAGGAAGGTGTGATCATGGAACTGTCCTCAATTATTCATCAATATTACAATGCATTTATAAGCAAGCATGGCGATACTGTATTGCCGGGCCATCTGAAGGCAATGAATGCCATTTGCAGTTGCCGTACTCCGGATTCCGGCGAACTTTATGTCTGCTGCCCAAAATGTAACCATGCAGAGTGGCACCCTCTATCCTGCGGCCACCGGAGTTGTCCAAAGTGTCAGAACCATGAAGCCAGCCAGTGGATTGACCGGCAACAGGGCAAGTTGTTACCGGTTTCCTATTATTTGGTTACTTTTACATTGCCTTATGAATTGCGATCAGTGACCTGGCTCCATCAAAAAATGGTGTATTCTATTCTTTTCATTTGTGTTTCCAGTACTCTGAAGGACTTCGGCCTGAATCCAAAAAACCTGGGAGCAGAAATCGGCATGACCATGGTATTGCATACTCACAGCAGGAGACTCGATTTTCATCCTCATGTGCATGTAGTAGTGCCCGGCGGCGGTGTTGATAAACGCAGACGCCAATGGAAAAAGAAAAAGGGAAAATACCTGTTCAATGAATTTGCCATGGCAACTGTTTTTCGCGCCCGTTTTCTGGCGGCTTTGAAAAATGCCGGGCTGCCCATTCCTAAAAATGTTCCCCCAAAATGGGTTGTTGACTGCGAGCATGTCGGCAAAGGGATAACCGCCTTGAAATACCTATCCAAATATTTATACCGGGGTGTGATCAGTGAAAAAAATATCGTTTCCAATCGAAATGGCCGGGTAACTTTTAAGTATATTGAAAGCAAAACCGGCAATACACGATATCGCACCCTCAAAGGGGAGGATTTTTTACACCTGATCATGCAGCATGTCCTGCCCAAAGGGTTCCGACGGGTTCGAGACTATGGATTTCTTCATGGTAATGCGAAAAAATTGCTGTTTCTGGTGCAACTGATTCTGCACGTGGGCATCCCAAAACTTGTACAACGCCCAAGACCTGTTTTTAAATGTCCCTGCTGTAAGTCACCCATGGTTATTCTGGGATTTCGTCAAGCTGGCTGGAAACCCGGATAACGCTTTCTTGCCGGCAAAGGCTTGCAGTTCATTCAAAACAGGAGGAAAGGTCTTTTATGGAATAGTTGTTTTTCAAAGCCTATTTACAGGTTAATGCACCCGCTCGCCCTGAAAAAAGCGCGCTTTTTGAAAGTGCGATTCCCACCCCTGTTCAAAAAAATATATTTTCTTATATACAGTCAATACAGCCACTACCGGGCTTGTTCAACAACCTGATAAGATCGTGGTTCGCTTCACTCACACAATCTATCCTTGTTCGTTATGCGCTTTCATGGCTAATACGCTCAGCCCACTTAAACATCTCAACACCCATGATTTCCCGTAAAAACGCGACCGTAGAATGATACTTAACTGCTTCTCTACCAGAAAAATCACCTTTGCTCGCATACTCCGATGCAGTATCTATCAAGTATCGGAAACCGCGAATATCATTCGGGAATTCTGGTTGATCCCATTCGATATACGGTTTATCCACCTCGCCCATTAAATCGTATGAGTACCAACCACGTAACTTGATGAACGGGTTCAATAGTAGTACGTCATCTGATCTGCGCTTCCATACACGCTCATTTTCGAATGCCCGGATATTACCCTGGTTTTTATTTTCGTACGGATGCCACGCAGATGGCTGTATTGTAATTCCAATCCATTGTTCTTTCCGTTCAGCTTTGTATGCTTCGATTAATGCCTTTCCAAAATACAGTTGATGACGGTTCTGTGAGTCATTTTTTACCTCAAACTCGCCGAATACAATGGAACCTCGGGCGGGTATTCCTTTCGCTAAAAGCGCTGAAAGGAGCATTGCTCCTATTCCATACACATCTAAAAATGCCCAATCTCCATATCCCTTAGGCTCTTGATAGAACAAGAATGTATCGGAAAAGTAGATGGTCTTGAATTGTTGATTCAAACCTTCCCATCTCGAAAAAGCGCCAAGGGCATTATCGATTACAGAATATATTGTTTCAGGGTTCTCTCGCTCTACAAGCGAGCTAAACCCAAGAATATCTAGAAATAATAAATATCTTCCATTTTCTAGCAACTTGATTCACATCCTCTTCACGATACTGATTTTTTGATTTTCAGGCATCTCGTGGTAGGAACGCCGGTTACCCGGCGCCCCACACACAGTCCCGGACGTGCGGTTTTCCCGCATCCGGTTCTTCGGTTGCACTCGCTTACGCGCGAATCTTCACAGTTACCCGTTACAAGATCCAGTTGCTATTCCCCGCAGTGAGGTTTGCTCGTGTTAATCCAGCCCTACATGTCCGGCACGAGTTTCCTTTGCGAGCTGCGTGCTTCCGTCAGGTCCTTTCCCGTGCCTTCACCATCGAAGCTGCATGAAGGCGTGTGGCTGGCTTTCCCAAGCTCTGAGTACTATGCCTGATAAGACACCCCAAAGGCATATAGCCGCCTTACGACGACCCACCTGTTTCGTGGTCTATCCACGTCAGGAGCGCAATGGGGCTTCCCGAGTTCTGCAGCGTATCTCTTCTTGCATGCCACGGCCTGATGACTCCGGCGGACCTCCACACCCTCGCCAAAACGGATGCTTCTGTGTTGCCTTCGGCGCACGTTAAAACCCTCGACGTCCGCAACTGTAATTTCGAAGCTGTACCAGCACTTCAGGGGACGCGATTCCCCCTACGGCCTACAAGATTCTCTACCTACGCTTAACCCATCTTGTTCGCTGCCAATCCTTGCCAGCAACTCCGTCATGGGTCCAAGGCTCGATACGGGTGGGTGGCTGACCCTTACAG
>QNBK01000357.1 GCA_003644105.1 Spirochaetota bacterium
AAATCGGGAAGCTGCTATCGGGCAATATGGGCTTACCCGTAAAACAGGTGAACCTTTTTATATTTTTAAAGTACAGGGTATTGCTGTTGTCGTTAATTTTGATGATAGCTCCCGTAACGGTGTTATTTACGTTGACAGTATGCCGGTTGACGGCATAGTAGATGCCACAATTCAGGTTGGGCCGGTAATTCGTGGTACAGTTATCAGAGATTCGGTAGAATTCATACGTTTTACAGATGTAGGAAACCAACTTCAATTTGCCGACCTGGCCAATGAATTAAATAATCGTATGAAAAAGGATTACATTAATCCATTGGATCTTAATCAGATTAAAGGACACACCATCTCTTTTCTTGGTGCTTTCAGACTTGAAAAGGAACAAAGCCTGGATGATGTAATTATAACACCGATAAAAGTAACTTTAATGGATAGCCTCGATGGATGATAAGAACAATCAGGCCGGGGAAAACCCTCCACTGGTTTTAGACGCGATTGGAATCAAGAAAGTTTACCCGGGAACGATCGCTCTTCAAGATGTAGACTTTAAAGTTTATGGCGGAAAAATTAATGCTTTAGTCGGTGAAAACGGGGCTGGAAAATCAACCTTAATGAAGATTTTAGCAGGTATTGAGTCTCTGAATTCAGGACGTATGGTCTTAATTGATGCTGAAGGAAATCGGGAAGATGTCAATTTTCACTCCACACGTGATGCAGAAGATAAAGGTATCGGGATTGTTCATCAGGAACTTAATCTGTTTGGCGATCTCAGCGTAGCCGAGAACCTTTTTATGAATAAGGAGCGCACTAAATTCTGCAATCTCTATATTGATCATAGCGCTCAGGTTAAACAGGCAGAGAAAGTGCTTAAGACACTTGGTCAGGATATTGATCCTGAAATACCGGTTCGAGATCTTCGCCTCGGTCAGCAGCAGATTGTTGAAATTGCAAAAACAATGATTAACGCTCCGAGAATACTCATTATGGATGAACCGACATCATCCTTAAGTATCCCCGAAGTCCGCGTACTCTTTGATGTCATGAAGGAATTAAAGAACAACGGTGTGGCCATCATTTATATATCTCACCGCCTTGAGGAAATCAGGGAAATAGGAGATTACATCACAATTCTTCGTGATTCACGGATTATCGACTCCGGTCTCGTAAAGGATATGGAAATGTCTGAAATAATTGAGAAGATGGTTGGAAGAGACCCGACACAATTTTTCAGCGGTCAGGCCCATAAAACCGGAGAAGAGTTACTAAAAGTTAAAAATATTACCCTTCCTAGATATGGCGGAGGTTTTACTCTGGACAGGGTATCTTTTAACGTCAGGAAAGGTGAAGTCCTGGGAATCTATGGGCTTATGGGTGCAGGCCGAACAGAGCTTCTTGAAAGCCTTATGGGGAGTATTAACAACGCAGAAGGTGAAATATGGCTTGCTGAAGAACGTTTGGACAAAATGGATGTGAAAAATCGGATTGAAGCTGGACTCGTACTTATTCCGGAAGAGAGACAGAGGGAGGGACTTTTTCTGAATCTCTCGGTGGATAAGAATTTAACGATGTCCAGCATCAGGAATTTCACCAAGTGGTTTCACATACTTAAAAATCGTGAACTCAAGAGTGTTAAAGAGATGATTAATGCTATCAGTATTCGTGTAGCATCGCCGGATATTTCCATTCGCGCTCTCAGTGGGGGAAATCAGCAGAAAGTTGTAATTGGCAAGGCACTGTTGACAAATCCGAAAATTCTGCTGATGGACGAACCGACACGTGGTATTGATGTCGGCGCAAAATCTGATGTTTTCGAGATTGTTAATTCGATAGCTAAAAGAGGGTTTGGCATAATTCTGGTTTCTTCAGAAATTGGGGAGGTGTGTTCTATGTCAGACCGGATAATCGTTCTTTCGAAGGGTAAAATTACAGCAGAATTTGAAAAGTCTGAGATAGATGAGGAAGCAATTCGTAAAGCTTCTGAGATCGGACATGGCATAGCGGTATCAGCATGATGAAAAAGAGAGACATCCAATGTTAAAAAATACAGGGAAAAGATCCGATAGTGCTCCCTCAGTGGGAATGGTTCTGCTGAAAATGCGGTCTTTAATCGCATTTTTTGGAGTTTTCTTAGTTTTTGTGATTATTGCACCAAATTTTTTAACCAGTAGTAATTTGATATCGATGGCTAAGCATTCGGCAATCTGGGCAATTCTGGCGATTGGTATGACGTACGTTATTATTGGCGGAGGAATCGACCTTTCCGTTGGTTCCATTGCAGGATTATGTGGAATGTTAGCCGGTGGACTAATTGTTGAAGGCCTTTCACTCCCGATATTCGGTATTATCATCTATTTTCATACCCCAATGATCCTACTGATTATATTGTTCATCGGAGTTCTTCTAGGTGCCTTTAACGGCCTACTGATTACCAAACTCGGTGTAGCCCCTTTTATCGCAACATTGGGGCTTTTATACATGGCTCGTGGTTTTGCTTTGCTCAGATCCGGCGGCAAAACATTTCCCAACCTGGTTGGAGACCCTGCACTGGGGAATACCGGTTATCCCATATTGGGATCGGGAACGATATTAAATATTCCATTAGCTGTGTGGATTGCAATTATTATTGCGATAATCGCTGCTTATGCTTCTAAGAAAACTCCTTTCGGCCGTCACGTTTATGCTGTCGGTGGAAATGAAGATGCCGCCAAGCTTTCCGGTATTAGAGTCGATCGAATAAAAATGTTTACATATATGTTTTCCGGGTTCACAGCAGCTCTTACAGGCTTGATTTTATCCTCGCAGTTAGTGGCTAGCCACCCTGCAACAGGGGAATCTTACGAGCTTACAGCTATTGCTGCTGTTGTACTTGGTGGAACCTCTCTAAGCGGGGGAAGAGGATCCATTGGAGGATCCGTAATTGGAGCGCTTATACTTGGTGTACTCAACGATGGGCTTGTTATGGTAGGAGTCTCATCGTTCTGGCAAACTGTAATAAAGGGCCTGGTAGTTGTTCTTGCAGTAATCATCGACCAATACCAGCTGAGAAAACAGAATGAGGCGGCGTTGAAACAACAATCGACCGTTACCGAATAGTATGATTCTTAATGAATGGTATCATACCCCAGGGCAGAGCCCTGGAGTGAAACCATGCTTTCCCTGCGCTCATTCGGATCAAGGGTCGTACCGGAGGCGTAAGCCGAGGAACGATCCCGACAGAATGAACAAGTTCACTGCTCGCAAATTCGCTTTGCGAACCCGCTGTATTCCACTCATTTCGCTTGGGGATCAATCATGCCCTTGTGGTTATTTGACTGGATTATCAAGGTTGAACTCTGGTATGGTGATGGCGTGAAAAGACAATCCAGACTCGAAACCCTACAGGATATAATTGCTCAGGCGAATTCGATAACGATCAAAGACCTGGCAGA
>QNBK01000358.1 GCA_003644105.1 Spirochaetota bacterium
CTTCTCGTCCCAGTATAGGGATATTTTGGACAGGAGCCGTATACGAGGTCCGTACGTACGGTTCTGTGAGAGGGATGAAAAGAGATAATTGGAAGATTTTCTCTTTTCACCCTACTTAATTTTTCCCTTATCTCATACATTTCCGGACAATCATGTCAAAATTGTCACTGGACTCCAAACCGCGAGTCGGGATAGTGTGTTCTTCATGAAGTATTACCACCCTGTTCTCAGCTCTAAAAAGACATTTCAATCCCTGTTGTTTCTCTTCCTCCTTACATTTATCTCTTTTGTCTTAATCAGCTGCCTGACAAAGCCGCCGGTAGCAAGCATGCCGCTGATAACCCAAAAAGCGGCCGATCTTACTATCAAACTTCAACCCATGGACTATGATACTTTAAAGGAGCTTCACGGCAGTAACAGACGTGATAAACTGAATCCTTTCATTGACTACCCCGGACAGGTACCCCAGCGGCGTATTGTGGTATTCGAGGCAGAATTTTCAACCGAAGTCTCAACAATCCTAGTCACTCTCCGGGATATAACACTGGCTATTGACGGGCAGACAGGAAAAGCTGCCAGCGTCGAATACCTTATTCAACTCTGGGATGTGTATATCAAGAACACCGCCTACAGCAACACCATTCCCGGCAAAGCCCGAAAAACCATGCTCCCCCGAGAATTCACTGTCATACCCGGAGAACCGGTGAATGGATACCTTGTATTTGCCGAGCCGTATCCGAAGACCGGCGGTGATGGGCTGCTGCGCATCCCGGTAGCAACGGACAGCGGTGACAAGGGAACGATTGAAATTGAAATCAGTTTCCAGGATCCGAATACCGACCCTGATATTATTGAAAATAGTGGAATATTTAACGAATCGGATTCCTGAACCCGGACCATTTGACGCTTCTGATTCCCACCACTAAGATTTTATTCCCCGCTCTCATCACGATGCTTCCTCCGTCCCCGCCACTGCCGCCGAAACGACCGGCTCATCTTCCCGGAACCCATCATGATGCTGAAAGGTTTCAAGCCATCAATATGGTCCAGTGTAATCTTCATAGCCACTGTCAGCGGTACAGCCAGGAACATCCCGGTGATGCCCCAGATCCAGCCCCAGAATATCAGGGATACCAGTATCACCAGGGGACTCAAATCCAGTTGATCGCCCTGGAGCTGGGGATCGATAATATTCCCCATGGTTATCTGTATCGCCGGCATGACAATCCACACGGCGGCGATATGGTTCCACTCGGGGTAGAACTGTATCAGACCGAGAATCATGGTTGCAGCCATAATAAAGAAACTCCCCAGATTGGGGATAAAGTTCAGAAAAAAGGCCAGCAGGCCCCACAGCGGCGCCAGATCCTGACCGATCAGCGTTAAGGTGAGCCATACAAGTACACCTGTTACCGAACTTATAAAGATTTTTACCCTGAGATAGCGGGCCACCTGCCGGGAGACATCGGCCACCGCCCGGCCTACACTGAGGCTCAGGCGCCTGGGGAAGGCCCGGCGGAACTTACGCCATGAGAGAGTGGTTTCCGCAAGCATAAACACTAAAAAGAGCAGGATCAGCCCCAGGGTGCTGCCGAAGCTCACAAAGGAGCCTGTCACCTGAACCAGGCGGTTGATCAGCTCCTGGGTCCATACCATCTGAGGGAAGTATTCTCCGGGAATCTTGAACCGGATCCACAGCTCCTCCAGAATCTGAATGAAGCGCAACTGATAGCTGCCGAACACCTGGATGAAGGCCTGCAGGCTCGTATAGAATAACCGGCCTACTATATAGATAACAAAGAACAGGGCCAGCATCACCAGGAGTATCCCCACACCCCGGGGGATTTTCCACTTCTTCAGCCGGTTCACCACCGGTGTAAGCATCAGAGACAGAAGCCCGGCGATCGTCAGAGGAATAAAAACAACCTGGAGCAAATGCAGAACGGTTCCCAGGGCCAGAACTGTAAGCAGACCGAAAAAAATAGTTTCAACATTGTGAGTTTTCACTATTACATTGTAAGGTATTGTATAGATTTCATCCAATCAAAATTGATTCAACGTATAATATCGGGCTATATTCACTCTTGAAAATGGCAACTTCTATATTATTTCTATCGCGAAAAGAGATGAGGTGTACAAACAATGGCCGTAGTATCAGTCCGACTCAATGAAAAAGAAGAAGAGATTCTGAATTATCTTGCTGATTACCTGCACGAGGATAAGTCAACTTTGTTCAGCAGTGAAGAGTTACTTGATTAAATGATAATTACAGCCCTCTTAAAAGACATCCGTTTCATCACATCCTCCCCGAACTACCACTCTCTTCCCCTCTCCACGGGAGCCGAGGCGGCCTTCGCCGGGCGCTCCAACGCCGGAAAATCCTCGGTACTGAACACCCTGACCAATCGAAAGGCTCTGGCCAAAACCTCCTCCACACCGGGGAAAACCCGGCACATCAACCTCTTCGCCCTGGATAAGGAGAAAAGCATCCGCCTGGCCGACCTCCCGGGTTACGGTTACGCCAAGGTGAATGTTCGGGAGCAGCAGAGATGGGGAGAGGAGCTTACACTCTACATTACAGAAAGGGAGAGCCTGAAAGGTGTGGTGATTGTGATGGATATCCGCCATCCCCTTACCGAGAACGACAAGCAGATGGTGGTGCTCTGCCGCACAGGCGGCCGGCCGGTCCACGTACTGCTGAACAAGGCCGACAAGCTCAAATCAGGCCGCCGGGCTGCTACCGTGAAACAGGTGGAAAAAGATCTGGCCTATCTCTCCCCGGGAGCCACCTACAGCACTTTTTCAGCACTCAAAGGTGAGGGGATTAAAGAACTCAGGGATGTCCTGAACCGATGGCTTAACGGCTCTGAGGACTGACGCGCCAGAGGTCAATCAATTACAAACTGATGGGTACCAGATAGTCTGTGCGCAGGCAGGTTTCAAAGAGACTTCTGGGCATGAACTCGTTCTTTTCTTCCTTCCAGCCGGACTCCATTTTGGTAATCACAACGGAGAATCCAGCCTGAGTTTCCCTGGTTACTTTCAGTAATTGTTCGCCGGCACCTTTGATGCGGTATTCTTTTTTTATTTTCATACTTGCTCCTTCTCTTTGTTTTTCGGCTGAATTTTCAGGATTTCTGAATTCAATTGACCTCTTCCTCCCAGGCTGGAAATCATCCTAAAATAGGCTTCATGGGAATCATTCTGCTCGGCGGTATCAAACACTGCGGAAAAACAACCCTCGGACGTCTCGCCGCAGAGGAACTGGGCTGGCGTTTTTACGATCTTGACAATCTCATCCTCAAGGAAGCCGGCGGGATGTGGAAAACAGTTCGGGAAGTCTGGCAGGATATGGGGAAAGAGGAGTTTCAGCTCCTGGAAGAAGATGCCTCAAGAAATTTCATCGAGTGGATAATTCC
>QNBK01000359.1 GCA_003644105.1 Spirochaetota bacterium
CAAGGGTGAAAAAAAAGACGATGGTGCAGATACCGGAAAACGATGGTACAAGAGGGAAACCTGGTACGGCAGTTTTCAAAGAACCATCCCGCTACCCTCAGGTATCGAGAGCGACAAGATTCGAGGTGAACTGGAAAACGGAATACTCAGACTGACTCTCCCGAAACGGGAAGAAGTAAAACCGAAACAGATTTCGGTAAAAGTAAAGTAGGAGGTACAGAATGAAAAACATTGAGGATAAAAGAGACCTTCGACGTAGCCGCTGCGATATCCGGGAAGAAACTGATAGTATAATCATGCGCCTGGAAATGCCCGGTGTTAACAAGTCCGGTCTGAACATTAATATTGAGGGAGACAAGCTTATTATTGACGGCCAGCGCATCGAAGATACAAAAAAAGGCGACTGGCTGGTACATGAAATCCGTCCCGGTAACTTCAGTATGGAGTACACTATAGATAAAACCATCGATCGTGGGAATATCGAAGCGGCATTGAGTCAGGGAGTCCTGACTTTAACCCTCGGCCTCTCTGAATCTGTTAAACCGAGAAAGATAGAAGTAATCAGCAAGTAAAATTAATTGAACTCGGAATGTTTACAGCTCCCGCCTGGATGGCAGTCTTGCCGTCTAAGCGGGGGCTGTGGTTTTATCCTTTTAAGACTGGATAATTATGAGTATTTTAAATACTGACTTGATATATTACTATTTTCGAAGGATTCATATGACTGCATTACTCAGCATTACCGGTAAAGTCAAAGATCAGCTTCAAAACCTGGACGTCAATCAGGCCAGTTTTCTACGCCTCTGAGAGCATCACCATCGACTATGAGGACGATCTGGTAAAATCCGGTTTTCGTTTCATCAACTCCAATGCTGTAAAAACCTGCGGCTGCGGCGGCAGTTTTCAGGCCTGAAGCCATGAGTGTTCTGAACATTCAGGAACAGCTCACCGGGGGCGAATGAATGGTATCATACCGAAGGATCCCGTCCATGGCAAACCTTAAATTTCCTCCCGCTACCGCAGGGGCAGCTCTCGTTCCGCCCGGGGCGCTTTCCCTCTTCTACAACAAAAAAACGTCGGAACTCAGATGCCGGCATGCGCCGGTTCAAAGCCTGTACCATGGCCTTGAAATGCGGGGCCGTATGTTCAAAAAACGCAGCGTACCCTTCACAGAGCCAGTTCAGCTTCCCTCCTTCAACTTCAACAAGACGGTCTTTAGGGCAGGCCCCGTTACAGAGACTTAAATAAGGACAGGAACGACATTTATCCGGCAACCCATCCTTTTTATCCTTCCCGAACTTCAGCTGTATGGGATTTGATACGATATCCGAGAGTTCTTCCTCCATAACATTCCCGATGCGGTACTCGGGGAAAACATAATGATCGCAACTGTAGACGCTCCCGTCATGTTCAATGGCCATGGCGTTCCCACAGGTTTCCGCATGGACGCAGATGTTTGAAGGATAACCGGCGTGAAGCCCTAAAAGGGTGTCAAACTGCTGAACAAAAACCTTGCCGATATCCGCCTTCACCCAGCGGTCGAATATCCCGTTCATAAACGCCCCCCACTGTCCGGAACTCACACTCCTTTTTGAGACAGCTCCGCCTGAAACACTATCCGTAAGGGATTCAACAATAGGAATAAACTGCAGGTACTCAGATCCGATACTTTTCAGAAAATCATAAACACGCTCGGGATAATCCCCATTATCCGACTGAACAGCGGTTAGAGTGTTGAACTCCACTCCGGCGGCCTTCAGGTTTTCCACACCCCTCATCACATCCTTGAAAGTACCCTGCCCCTCTCTATCCCTGCGGAAGCGGTTGTGAAGCTCCTCATCTCCGTCGATACTCACTCCCAGAAGAAAGTTATTCTCAGCAAACCACTCAGCCCGGCTTCGGCTTACCAGGGTACCGTTGGTCTGGAAGGCATTGAGCACCTTCATTCCCGGCCGGGCGTATTTCTGCTCAAGCTCCACCGCTTTCTCGAAAAAGCTCTGAGGCAGCAGCATCGGTTCTCCTCCCTGCCAGGCGAAGGTAATCTCCGGAGTCCCGATCGGCTGGGCGTCGATATACTGGTGAATGAAGGTTTCCATCACCTCCTCCCGCATGGTGTATTCCGATCGTTTTTTATGTCCGAACAGCTCTTCTTTGCTCAGATAAAAGCAATACTCACAGCGGATATTGCATAGCGGTCCGATGGGCTTGGCCATCAGGTGAAAAGGATGTTGCGCACTCATATGCCCTCCACTTTATCAGAAAGAATCAAGCTTGGGGTACCGGAGGTCAACTTGAATACGAAAACTAAGACATACTCAGGTTTATTTTGCGTTTTTCGTATTTTATTTATTGACCTCTGACGCCTTCAGTATGATACTTGGCGTTATCTACGAATATCGGAGGTTAGTATGAATATCAGTGTTGTCAAAGAAATCAAAACCCACGAGTATCGGGTGGGCTTAACACCGGCAGATGTGAAGGCCTACACCGGTCACGGGCACAAGGTGTTCATCGAAAAAGACGCCGGCAGGGAAGCGGGATTCCCCGATGAGAAATACACCGCCGCCGGTGGAAGCATCGTTGCAGACAAGCAGAGACTCTTTGACGATGCGGACATGATAATCAAGGTGAAAGAACCTCAGGCTGTCGAATATCCCATGTTCCATGAAGGGCAGATTCTCTACACCTACCTCCACCTGGCCGCTGAGAAAGAACTCACCGATGCCCTGCTCAAGGGAAATGTGAAGTCTGTGGCCTATGAAACCATTGAAGACCACGACTCTCTCCCCTGCCTGGTACCCATGAGCGAAATTGCCGGACGCCTCTCGGTACAGGAAGGGGCCAAATACCTTGAAAAACAGTTCGGAGGAAGGGGCATCCTTCTGGCCGGAGTCCCGGGAGTCCGCCGGGGCAGAATATCCATCATCGGCGGGGGCGTGGTGGGAACCAATGCCGCCAAGATTGCCGTGGGTATCGGTGCTGATGTCACCATCCTCGATGTGAACGCCAGACGACTGGCCTACCTGGACGACATATTCGGATCGGGAATCACCACCCTCTACAGCACCGAAGCCAATATTGAATCCTCCCTGAAGGAATCAGATCTTGTTATCGGTGCGGTTCTCATTCCCGGTGCCCGGGCACCTCAACTGGTAAAACGGGAACATCTGAAAACCATGAAGGAAGGGGCTGTTATCGTTGATGTGGCGGTAGATCAGGGTGGATGTGTCGAAACCATCAAAGCCACCACCCACGACAACCCTGTGTACAATATCGATGGTGTGGTGCATTACGGTGTTGCCAACATGCCCGGAGCTGTGGCCCTGACAAGCACTCTGGCCCTGACTGGAACCACCCTGCGCTATGGACTCTACCTGGCGGACAACGGTCTGGAAACGGCGGTAAAAAACAGC
>QNBK01000360.1 GCA_003644105.1 Spirochaetota bacterium
ACTCAGAACGATACCGCTCAGGCAAAACTGAAGCCTGATGAGAAACTCATCTATTCATTCTTTTCCATTCCCATCAGCGACAAGTCAATTTCCGGCTTTGTGGCGAATCATGAAACTTTTTTGAATATTCCTGATATGTATAATATCAGCAGTGATGCTCCCTACAGTTTCAACCCTTCTTTTGATAAGAAAACGGGGTATAAAACAGTATCAAGCCTCACATTCCCCCTTGTTTCCAGTGATGGTGATCTACTGGGTGTTATGCAGCTGCTGAATGCCCGGAGCAGTAAAAAGAAATTTGTCCCTTTTAATCCCGAGGATGAACCTTTCTTTGAAATATTCGCCCGTTTCGGATCCAAAGCTATTCAAAGAGCTCAGATGACCCGTAACCTTCTGGTTACCATAACAAAGTTTGCGGGATTGAGAGATCCCAAAGAAACCGATGCCCATGTGAACCGGGTAGGTTCATTTTCCATGGAAATCTATGAAGCATGGGCAAAGCGTCGGAAGATTGATCCTGAAGAGCGGGAGAAAAACAAGGATATTCTGCGTATGGCAGCCATGCTTCACGATGTGGGCAAGGTGGGCATCAGTGATATCATTCTGAAGAAACCGGGTAAGTTTGATGATGATGAATATAGAGTGATGCAGTCTCATACCTGGCTCGGGGCCCGGCAGTTTCTCGGTAAATCCGCATTGGATGTTATCGCTAAGGAAGTGGCCCTTTATCATCACGAGAATTGGGATGGATCCGGCTACCCCGGGAAAATCGGCGACCTTTTTGAAGCGGATAAGTACATCAGGGATGTAGAAGAACGTCCTGCCGGGTTTAAAAGAGAAGAGATTCCCCTCTTTGCCAGGATTGTGGCCATTGCCGATGTCTATGATGCTCTCTGCTCTAAAAGGGTCTACAAGGAAGCCTGGGATGAGGTGGATGTGCTCAAGGTGATGAAAGAGGATTCAGGGAAGAAATTCGATCCTGAATTGATCGATGCCTTTTTCTCTGTTCTGCCGACGTTGCGCAATATTCGGGAAAGATACATGGATCCTCCCGAGGATTCTCCCGAAAAATAATCACAGCTTGCGTCCCTACTGAGGATTGTTTATCATTAGTGTTGAGGATGGGCTTTTTATTCGGCCTGTTCTTTCAAATTCCAGTATCACACCCATATCAGGGTGACTATTGTTGGGAAGGTATCCATCGGCTGTTCGGCTATGGATGCGTCGTCTTATAATATTTATACGGAGGAACGTATGAAAAAAGTTTTATCAGTTCTGTTAATTCTGGCCCTGATTGCCGGATTCGGTTTAGTGGGTTGTAAAAAGGATGTCGCTGAAACATCCGGAGGAAGAGAGTTTGTCACCATCGGTACCGGTGGAGTTACCGGTGTCTACTATCCCACCGGCGGAGCCATCTCCAAGATGGTGAACAAGAAGAGTGATGAGTACAATCTCCGGGTAACCGTTGAATCCACAGGTGGATCGGTTTACAACGTAAACGCCATCATGTCCGGAGACCTTGAGTTCGGAATTGTACAATCCGACCGTCAGTTCCAGGCCTACAACGGTTCTGCTGACTGGGATGGCGATCCTCAGAAGAAGCTCCGAGCTGTTTTTTCCATTCATCCTGAATCCGTCTCTCTGCTGGCTTCCGATAACTCAGGGATTATGTCTTTAGAAGACCTGAAAGGTAAAACCGTTAATATCGGTAATCCCGGTTCCGGTCAGCGTGGTAACGCCATTGATATTCTTATGGCTGCCGGTATCAATCCTGATACTGATATCAAGGCCGAGGGACTCAAAGCCGCTGAAGCTGCTGGTATGCTCCAGGATGGTCGTATTGATGCTTATTTCTACACCGTAGGTCATCCCAACGGCTCCTTTAAAGAGGCCACTTCGGGAACCAAAAAAGTTCATTTCGTACCCATCGAAGGCGCTGCTGTTGATGCTCTTGTTGCTGAATACCCCTACTATGCCAAGTCTGTTATTCCCGTAGCTTCCAACTACCCCGGTGCTACCAATGACGGTGATGTCAATACCTTCGGTGTAAAGGCTACATTCTGTACATCCGCCGATGTCTCCGATGATGTGGTTTACGCTATTGTTAAGGAAGTTTTTGACAATCTTGATGATTTCAAAGCTCTGCATCCGGCATACAGCGTTCTTACCAAAGAAAATATGCTCGATGGTCTTTCTGCGCCCCTGCACCCGGGTGCTGAAAAGTACTTCAAAGAAGTCGGCCTTATTCAGTAGTCGGATAGTTTACAACCGTGGCGGTTTACATTACCGCCGGGGTTAACTGTTTTGTACTTATCGGGGGGCGGGGATTTCCTGTTCCCCTTTTCTAAATGGAAGAGGCCTATGATTGAAGAACTTGAACATCCAGACGAAGAAAGCCTTTCCGAAGCCCAGCGGATTGCAGAAGATGCGGAAGGCGGATCCCGCCACCTGGATAAAGGTGTCGGTAAATGGCTGATACCCGGTATTGCAGCTGTATGGTCGATATTTCAGCTCATGCTGCCCAGTGTTATTCTGCTGGACAGTACGATTGTAAGATCCATCCACCTTACCTTTGCCATTGTCCTGGTATTCCTGACACATCCGATGTTGAAAAAACCCCGTAAAGGTAAACTCGGGCAGTATCTGGGCGCTAAAGACCGGATAACAATTCTTGATTATGCGACAGCCATTGTTGCCGGGGCTGCAGCGTTCTATATCGCCTTTGAATTAATTATGATGAATGTGAATCCCGGATATTCGGGTATTGAAACACGGCAGGGGCGCCCCGCCCTCAGGGATGTCGTTTTCGGTGTAGTTCTGACAATCCTTCTGCTGGAAGCGGCGCGTCGTTCCCTGGGACCGGCGCTTGCTGTTGTTGCAGGTATCTTTATTCTCTACAGTTTTACCGCTGCCAGAATGCCTCTGGCTTTCAGCTTCAAGAGTGTATCCCTTACCAAGTATATCAGTAAAATGACTATGTCCACCGAAGGTATCTTCGGTGTTCCCCTATACGTTTCGGCGAACATTGTATTCCTGTTTGTTTTGTTTGGCGCTTTACTGGATAAGGCCGGTGCCGGTAAATACTTTGTCGACTTGGCATTCAGTCTGATGGGCCGTTTTAAAGGTGGGCCGGCTAAAGCGGCAGTTCTGGCCAGCGGACTTACCGGTATGGTCTCCGGATCGAGCATTGCCAACACGGTAACCACCGGTACCTTCACCATCCCTCTGATGAAGAAAGTGGGTTATCCGGACTATAAAGCCGGTGCGGTAGAAGTTGCGGTATCCACCAACGGTCAGCTGATGCCCCCCATTATGGGAGCTGCGGCTTTTATTATTGCCGAGACGGTGAATGTACCCTACATAGAGGTGATTAGAGCGGCTTTTATACCGGCGGTTATCAGTTACATCGCC
>QNBK01000361.1 GCA_003644105.1 Spirochaetota bacterium
CGTACTTCCGCTTCATAGGCGGCCAAAGCGAGGGTTAAATCGTTTCCACTGATACCGGATTCAGAAAGTCTGGCCTGCTCAGCAGCCAGAACAGTATCGAATTCTTTTCTCAACTCATCTTCCCGTTCGGCGAGTTTCGATTCGGTTTCACCAGCCAGGAGGGATTTCTGATTTTCAAGATTTTCCAGGAGTGACTTGATATTGGAAATTTCCCGGTCCTTCGCCCCGAGTTCAGCTTCAGCATCCTGCCGCAATCTATCAAGAATTCGTCCCTCTGCTGATTCCAGAACAATGTCAGGAGCTGCCAGAACCGTTTCACTCCGGCCAAAAAAACCCCACATATAAAATGCACCAACAGCCAGAATCACAACAGCCCCCACATTCAGGAGCAAGGGCAGTACAAAGGATTTCTTCTTCGGATTAAATCTCAAGGATCCTTCATCCATACGGATTCGATCATCTTTGAGCATGCTGTCGATACCTGAGAGAACACTTTGTTTCTCATCCTCGGGAATCTCCAGCACAAGATCATCATTCTGCAGTTCGCCAAGCAGATCCATACGTGTTCTTAGAGCCCTGGCACGACGAAATAACCCGCTCATATCACATTCCCCGGATTTTTGTCCGATATATGTAATGTGAATATACGTCCGAAATTCATTCTGGTTGTACTGCCTCTTATCGTAGCACCTCTTATAATGGCTGCTCTTGTATCCTATTTATCGGCAAGAAATGGAATAACCGCCGTCGCTTCAGATTTTTTACGCTTTAAATCTCAAACTTTAATCGACTATATGGACGGTCAGTGGAGCTTGTTAACCGACAATAACCTGGACACCGAGCAAGAATATGTTGAGGCAGCCCATGGAGCAGTTAACGCATTCGCCGCCAGTCTGGTCCGCTCCTCCACAGAGCTCATATTTGCCGTTGATTCTTCGGGGGATGTGAAGATGACCTCTGCTGCCAAGTCGATGGATTCCAATTCCTATCCCGAATTGGCCGGCAAACCGCCGCCCCAGGGAGGGAAATGGACCAGTTCACTGAAGTTGAACAACCAGCGCAGGGTAGCCTATGTGGACAGCTTCGCGCCGTGGGGCTGGACCATTTATATCACCGAAGCCTGGGATAATTTCTACAATCCTGTTAGTAGAATAGCCCTTCTCACCGGAGTAATCGGAGCAATCTCTCTTACCATAGCTTTAATATTTCTCTTCATCGTAACAGGTCTTGTTACCAAACCCCTGGAAGGCATGGTGAAGGCCATCGAAGGCATCATTGAAACCATGGATCTTAAAACCAGGGTTCCGATTATGTATAAAGATGAAACCGGACGTCTGGCATATTCATTTAACAAAATGACAGAAAGTCTGGACAAGGCTAATGAAGATGTGAAGGATTTCGCTTTTCGAGCCGTTGTTGCACACCGGAAAGCTGTTCTAGCACGGAAGGAAACTGAAGAAGCCAAAGAAAGGGAGCAGAATCTCAGGGTATTGTTCCAGAAATATGTACCTCAGTCGGTTATCGACATGAATATAAAAAGGGTGGGACAGGAACTTTTAACCGGAGAAAATCAGTTTGTCTCAATCCTGATGTCCGATATCAGAAGTTTCACCAGCATCACCGAAAAAATGGCACCCCAGAAACTGGTTGATTCCCTGAACAGATATTTCGGGAAAATGGTAGATGTTATCGACCATTATGGCGGCATGACAGATAAGTATATCGGAGATGCCATCATGGCACTCTTCGGAGCTCCGGAGAAGAAGGAAGACGATGTACTTCAATCCGTCTTAGCCGGACTGGAGATGCTGACAGCACTGGAGGAGTTCAACAGGGAACAGGAACACCTTGATATCCGGCCCTTCAAAATCGGAATCGGAATTCATTACGGCGGGGTTACAGCCGGAAATATCGGATCTGAAAAGAAAATGGACTACACGGTTATCGGAGAACCGGTGAATATGGCATCAAGGCTGGAAGGACTTACAAAATACTACGGTATCCCTCTGATTATATCTGAAACAGTCCGAAGACGAATTAAAGGGAAAGTAAAAGCCAGGCTTCTGGATATGGTTGTGGTAAAGGGCAGTTCAATGCCCATGCCGATTTACTCGGTTACCAGGGAGCTTACATCTGATAAAAGTGTAGTCTGGGATACTTTTGCCGCCGGGCAGAAAGAATACTATGACAGAAATTTCCCGGGGGCACAGAAAGAATTCCTGAATACGTTGAAAGCCAACCCGGATGACCGTCCTGCCCGGATATTCCTGGAAAGAACACTTGATTTTCTGAAAGTGCCGCCTGCTGAAGACTGGGATGGTTCGTTCAGGCACGATACAAAATAAATCCAAAATCGCTCCAAACGCATTTTCTTGATGTTTACTATATCCTCACTGATAATGTATACAGATGTTCCCAAATGGGGCTTTCCCGGTAACACCTTTATGGATTCAGAAGAATCACCGCTATCTTTCTCTTTGAATTAATGACTCAGTTTCACACCGCATGTATAAACCGATGAGCTTAAAGCGTCGTGGCCGAAAGACCTGCCGATTTCCGTTGCCTGCATCCTACTTCATGGAAATATCTGTTACAGCGCGTCTTCCAAGGCAGCAATCAGCTTGGGATTGTCTGGTTTGGTTTTCGAAGAAAATCGGGCCAGGATGGTACCATCCCGACCGATTGGAAATTTATTGAAATTCCAGATGATGCGGCCGGAGAAATCAGGATTTGTGTCAGAGGACGTGAGATAGTTATACAGAGGATAAATTGAACGGCCCAGAGTACAGAATGCAGCGATTTCCTCGTCAGTACCCGGATCCTGATTAAGAAAGTCGTTGGATGGAAAACCAGGAACCATAAGCCCCTGGTCGGAATATTCAGAGTATAAAGCCTCCAAACCCTCAAACTGGGGAGTGAAACCACACTTGCTGGCAGTATTCACAATCAATATCACCGGGGATTCCCATCAAGGTCGTCGAGGACAAAGGAATAGAGGTTGGCCGGAGCGTCCACTCCGAAAGCCGAGGCTGATGCGAAACCGAAGATAAGAGAAAGGATAGCTTTCCGTGGGCTCATGAGGTACTCCAATTAGAGAAACATTTTCCCTGAAGGGAACCAGGGCGATAATAGAGGTCAAGTTCGGCAGGTTCCTGGAAATGCATATCCTCTGAAACCCATAATGTCTGACAAAGTAAATCCAAATATCTTGGATGAATCGTTGGGACGTACAGGAAAACTATCTTGATCTGATTGAAGCTGCTCCCGGAAAAAGAGGCTTTGGATATGTGCCACAACTCCCTGCAACGCGGAGCCGCGGGAATTGATATGGGACGCAATATCTTCCAGTCAGAAGCACCTGTTGCCATGGTTCAAGCCGTTCGATCGATTGTCCATGAA
>QNBK01000362.1 GCA_003644105.1 Spirochaetota bacterium
CGGCTTGAGTTCACTGAAGCTCATTTCGGCGGCCGTCTGGTGAAAACCCGGGGCAGGGTGATACTTTCCGGTAAGGGGTCTGAGGCCCGGATTAACGGACTGTATCTGGCTGAAGAAGACAGCCACAAAGATATCGGGACCATACAGAATCATCTTTCTCCCGGGGCCTCTTCCACAGCCCTTTACAAAGGAGCCATCCATCCTGGCGGGCGGAGTGTTTACCATGGTTTGATTGAAGTTTCTCCCGAGGCTCAGGGAACCGATGCCTACCTCACCAACCGGAATCTTGTTCTCGGTGAGGGTGCCCGGGCAGATTCTATACCCCAGCTGAATATTCTCACCGATGATGTGAAGTGCAGTCATGGTTCTACTACCGGCAAGATGGACCCCTCCCATCTTTTCTACCTCGAGAGCCGGGGTTTTTCCCCTGTGGAAGCGAAAAAAGAACTCACCCGGGGATTTCTGACAGAGGCGATGAATCTGGTGCCTGATACCCTCGCAGATGTATTTACCGACAGTCTGGATGGGAAATTATGAGCCGTTGGTTAAAAGCGGCTGATGCCGCTGATTTTGAATCCCTTCCCCGGGACAGGCAGTCCCTCCCTGTGGAGGTGGAAGGCTTCGATATGGTTGTGTTCAAACTCTCCGACGGCTGGGCCGCATTGGACGATACCTGTTCCCACGAGTTTTCCAAACTCTCTGAAGGAGAGGTATGGGATAATCGGGTATACTGTGAAAAACACGGATCTTCATTCGATTGCCGCAACGGAGAAGTCCGGGGATTGCCGGCTACCGAGGATGTCCCGTCTTTTTCCGTCGAGAAGCGGGGGGAGGAAATATGGGTAGAACTTCCGGATTTTTTATGACCTCTGACGCCCGCTCAACAGATCCACTCACCGAACGGCTTCTGGCCGATCCAAGAGGTTTTCTCGGGGATGACGTCCGAAATGAGTTTCCCCTTCTCGCTGCCAATCCGGATTTAATCTATCTGGACAGCGCCGCTACCAGTCAGAAACCCGAAGCGGTCCTTAGCGCTATCGACAGATATTACAGACAGGATAATGCCAATGTCCATCGTTCTCTCTACGATCTGGCAGAGCGGTCCACAATGGCCTTTGAGGATTCCCGGAGGGTTGTAGAATCCTACCTGAATGCCGCTTCCCATCGGGAAATTATCTTCACTCGAGGCACCACTGAGGCACTGAATCTTCTGGCATGGTCGTTATCAGAACTTTTGGTTACTGAAGGGGATATTATTCTGGTAAGTACCCTGGAGCATCATGCGAATTTTGTTCCCTGGCAGCAGGCCGCCATCCGTAAAGGGGCCGAACTTCTATTGATTCCCGCCCTGAAGGACGGCACTCTGGATCTGGATTTTCTCAGCACTCTGGAAAAAGACAGCCGGGCTGACAGGGTGAAGATTACAGCGGTGGCCCACATCTCCAACGCCTTCGGAACCATCCATCCTGTCCGAGCCATTTCCCGGTGGTGTCGGGAAAGGGGTATACCCCTGGTGCTGGATGCGGCTCAGTCCTTGCCCCATCTTCCCATCGATGTCCAGGCTTCCGGAGCTGATTTTCTGGCTTTCAGTGGACACAAGGTGTACGGACCCATGGGTTCGGGAGTGCTCTGGGGAAGGGAGGAATGGCTGGAAAAAATGCCTCCCTGGCAGACCGGTGGCGAGATGATTTCCATGGTGAAACCGGAAAAATCCACCTGGAATGAACTTCCCTATAAATTCGAAGCCGGAACTCCGGATGTCGCCGCGGCTGTGGGATTGGCTGCCGCTCTGAAGTGGATGAAAGACACCGGTGTTGAAAGACTGGAAGCCAGGGAACATGAATTGGGTCTTTACACCTATAAACGGCTGAGTTCTCTTGAAGGGCTTACCCTCTACGGACCCTCCGACCCATTTCGCCGGCGTGCGGTGTTCTCTTTCAACCTGGAGGGGATTCACAGTCATGATGTGGCCCAATATATGAATACAGTGGGTGTGGCCATACGGTCGGGGCATCACTGTGCCCAGCCGGCTATGCGGCTGATGGGAATACCCTCCACTGCCAGGGCCTCTCTGGCACTGTACAACACCCATGAGGATATTGATAAACTGATAGATGCCGTTAAAGGTGTACAGGAGTATTTCAGATGATGCAGCAGAGCTCGGGAGATCTGGACGATCTCTACATGGAGATTATTCTCGACCACTACAAATCTCCGAGAAACAGGGCCGATCTGTCCCATATCAGTGATGATGAAACCCACGAAAATCCCTCCTGCGGGGATACTCTGAAACTGGAAGTTCTGATGGGGGATGACGGGCGGATTAAATCGGTCCTTTTCGACGGCCACGGATGCGCCATCAGTACCGCTTCAGCTTCATTAATGAGCGAACGCCTCCCCGGGAAAACTCGCGAAGAAGCACGGCAGTTTATCGATGCCTTTCTCAAGGTTCTCCGGGGGGAGGAGCATCCCTCCCGGCTGGAGGAATGGGGCGATCTGGCGGTTCTGGGTGGTGTGGTTCAATTTCCACTGAGAATTAAATGCGCCACTCTGGCCTGGCATGCTCTGGAGAAAACCCTGGAAGAACTCATCCCTTAGGTTCAATTCGGTATAGAGCCCCATTGTCTGCATCGGTAAGCAGATAAAGAAATCCATCAGGTCCGGTACGTACATCCCTTATTCGGCCCAGCTGTCCCTGTAGCAGGACTTAATGATGAATTACATGGTTGCCTGGGGTGTTCCCGCAACAATGATGGAACGGTGAAAGAAGAGTCAGTAGAGCTCAGGGTGGGAGAGGTCATCAAAAAAATATATAAGTGTAAAAGGAATATATTTCATGCGGTAAAGTTAAAATTTTGAGATCTATATGTCATAGAAATGAATTGGATGTGTATAATGAAAAGAGGAGAAACTGCAATGAAAAAATCGATAGAGACAAAGAACGCTCCCGGAGCCCTTGGTCCATATTCGCAGGGAATACGGGCAGGTAACCTTGTATTTGTGTCAGGACAGATTCCCCTGAACCCGGAATCCGGTAAAATCCCGGAAGGTATCTCAGCACAGACGGCTCAAAGTTTGAAGAACATCAAAGCTATAATTGAAGCATCGGAATGTACCATGGACAATGTGGTGGAAGTTTCGGTATTCCTGAAGAATATGAATGATTTTACTGCCATGAATGCGGTATACGAAACTTTTTTCAGAGTTCCATACCCTGCAAGAGCCGCGGTTGAAGTGGCCAGACTCCCCAAGGATGTTCTTGTAGAAATCAAGGTGACAGCTTTCTCAGAATAGACGGAATACCTTTAACGGGAACAAATGTTCTTTTTATATGCATAATGAACTGTTTTTCTTAATAATCTCTTGACTTCAGGAAATCAAAAGATAAGAATTAA
>QNBK01000363.1 GCA_003644105.1 Spirochaetota bacterium
TACGGCACTGCAACCGAAACCAAAGCTCTGGAAGAAGGGGTAACTCCCCGGGAACTCTGCGACCGGTACAACGAAATCCATGTGGACATCTATAACTGGTTTGAAATCGAGTTCAACCACTTCGGTCGCACCAGCCGACCCGTTCAGACCGAAATTGTACAGAATTTGTTTAAACGGGTGGATGAAGCCGGCTATATAAAGGAAGCCACCATCGAGCAGCTTTACTGCGAAAAGGATGAACGCTACCTGGCCGACCGCTATGTTCACGGCATCTGCCCCCACTGCGGGTATGAAGATGCCCGGGGCGATCAGTGTGAAAACTGCGGGAAACTTCTGGATCCCACCGACCTTGAGTCCCCGCGCTGCGGCACCTGCGGCAGCACCCCGGTTATCAGGGAAACCAGCCACCTGTACCTTGATCTGCCGAAAATCAAACCCATACTCGAGAAATGGATAAACGAAACCAAAGTCAGCGGTTTCTGGGCCAACAACGCGGTGAAGATGACTGAAAGCTGGATAAGAGACGGGCTGAAAGAAAGGGCTATCACCCGGGACCTTAAATGGGGCATTCCAGTCCCGAAAGAGGGTTTTGAAAATAAAGTCTTTTATGTCTGGTTTGACGCTACCATCGGCTATATCTCCATCACCGCCGATCTTACCGATAACTGGGAATACTGGTGGCGCAGCCCCGAGGATACCGAACTCTTTCAGTTCATCGGTAAAGACAATATCCCCTTCCACACCGTTATCTTCCCATCCACCCTTTTAGCCTCGGGAGAAAAATGGACCAAGCTCCACCACATGAGTTCTTCAGAGTACCTGAACTACGAGAGCGGCAAGTTCTCCAAGAGTAAAGGTATCGGTGTTTTCGGTAACGATTGTCGGGACACCGGCATCCCCGCCGATGTCTGGCGTTTTTACATCTATTACAACCGGCCGGAGAACTCGGATTACCAGTTCACCTGGGCTGATTTTCAGGAGAAAGTGAACGGCGAACTCATCGGGAACTTCGCCAACCTGGTAAACCGCACCCTCTCCTTCCTGAACCGTTTCTACGACGGTAAAATCCCCGAATCACCTCTGGATTACGACATCTGGAATGCTGTTAAAGAGAAAGAACAAAATATCACCAGAAAACTGGACCGTGCCGAGCTCCGGGGTGCTTTCCGGGATATCTTCTCCCTCTGCGATCTGGGGAATAAGGCCTTCCAGGCAGGAGAACCCTGGCGTACCCGGAAAGATACTCCCGAAGCGGCTGCAAAACTGTTGAAAACCCTTACCTTCCTGGTCCGGGATCTGGCTATTCTGGTGAAACCCTATTTGCCCGCCACATCCCGGCAGCTCTCAGAATGGTTCTCTCTGGAAAGTGATGAGTGGAGTATCCTGGGCAGCGAAGAAGGCCCTGATAAAATCGCCCAGTCTGAAATACTCTTTGAGAAACTTGAAGATGATAGAATTGCCGATTTAAGGAATCGTTTCAGTGGTTCCCAGGCCGAGCGCAAGGCCGTCGCCGAAGCTGCCGAAGCGGAAGCAACCGCCTCGGATACCCCTGAAACTCCCGAGCAGAGTTTAACCGCCCTGGATCTCCGAGCCGCCCGGATTACCGCAGTGGAGCAGCATCCCAACGCCGATAAGCTTTACGTTATCACCCTGGATGACGGGACTGATGAGCCCCGGACCATCTGTTCCGGTCTGGTGAACGATTATAAACCTGAAGAGCTGGACGGTAAAACCATCGTTCTGGCCTACAACCTCAAGCCCGCCAAGTTCCGGGGTATCAAGAGTCACGGAATGCTTCTGGCCGCCGAGGATGAAGAGAAGAATCTTGAGGTGCTCATGCCCGACGCCCAGCCCGGTATGCGGGTGTTCCTCGAGGGTGCTGCTCAGGCCGATCCTCCCGCAAAGCGTATATCCATCGACCGTTTCTTCGAGACTCCTATCCATGTAGAAGGCGGAGCGGTGAAAGTCGGCGATACCCCCCTCATCCTGGCTGGTTCTCCCTTGAAAACGACTAAGGTGCTTTCTGGCAAGGTTGGTTAAGATTGACCTCTGTCGCCCCGGCCCCGGATTCCCCTTCCTTCTCCCTGGAGCCCATAAATCTCCAGGAGCTTGAGGCCTCGGACAATCTCCTCCAGAGCGGATTCTGGGGAAACTTCAAAGCCGCCGCCGGCTGGACCCCCATGGCTTTCCAATGGAACACCGTCATCCCCTCCGGCAGCTTTCAAGGGCGCTTTCTTCTCCTTCACCGGCGCTTCCCCGGGAATCTCCGAATGGCTTACATCCCTTACGGACCGGCCCTGCCCGAAGAACTGGACGCCGACAGCACCACCGCATCCAAACTTCTGATATTAATAGCCCGGTCTCTGGGGACGCAGCTCCCCAAAAGCTGCTTTGTTATCCGCTTCGATCTCACCGGTGGCACTCGGGGCAGGGTGGGCAGCCCCGAGTCGGCTATACACCCACAGCCCCTGAACCGCCCCCTGCGTCCAGCTCCCTACAGGGTTCAGCCTCCGGATACTGTGATGCTGAATCTGGAACCAGATGAAAATACGCTGCTTTCGGGAATGCATAAGAAAACCCGGTATAACATCCGCCTGGCAGAAAAAAAAGGCGTAAAAATACACCGGCACACCGGGGAGGACGCTCTTAGAACTCTTCCCCTCTGGTACGAAATCTACAGGGAAACCGGCCGAAGAGACGGTATCTCCCTTCACCCCGAATCCTATTACCGGCGGCTCTTTGAAAATGCCCCGGGGCCGGCAGATGCAGCCGCCGGCAGCCCCGAATTCTCCCTTTACACCGCCGAACATGAAGGGGATACCCTGGCGGGAATCATAGTGGCTCGAAGCGGCAGGCGCTCAGTTTACATGTACGGCGCCTCAGGCGCCCTCAAACGGGAACTCATGCCCAACCAGCTCCTCCAATGGAACGCCATTAAAGATGCCCGAACCGAGGGCGCCGGGGAGTACGATTTCTTCGGCATCCCCCCGGCGGATAATCCATCCCATCCCATGCACGGGCTCTGGCGCTTTAAAACCGGCTTCGGCGGGGAGATACTCCACTACCGGGGAGCCTGGGATTATCCTCTGAAACCGGTAATCTACAGCCTGTACCGATGGGCGGAGAGAATCCGGGGTCAACTGGCCGCCTGGCGGAAAAGGTAATCCCATAAATAATCCATTTTGTGAAGGGATTCTTATAACGGGGAATCACTTAAGTAGTTTACAATCGTAGAATTGGAACATTTTATCATCACTCATAATATGGAATCTGTTCGCTATACTTTGAGCAATTAGCATTCTGTCAAAAGGATCTTTGTGATGAAATGGCATCTCTTTCAGTAATAAGGCATCGTTGCCTTTGAAATCCAGGAGTTCGAACCCGCTGTTCTTCA
>QNBK01000364.1 GCA_003644105.1 Spirochaetota bacterium
GCATCAGGCCGGAACTTCCTGTGATTATCGGCGGTCACGGACCAAGCTCTCTTCCGGAATACTTTCTGAAAGCAGTTCATCCTGTTTATCCCGGTAGGCCGCTGTTTTCCCTGGTTGTTTCAGGTGAAATTGAGGGTTTTGGAGAATTACTCCGTCCCGGGAAAGCTGATAACAGATTTCTGGATCTCCGCAAACTCAACCCGAAATGCGATATCAAACCCATGGCTGGAGAGTCCATACTCCGGGCCGGCAGGAGGTCAATCTCAATCACACTTACCCGTGGATGTCCCTTGAAATGCCGTTTCTGCTCCAACCATATCTGCCACGGGAGAGATTTCCGCAGCTCACCGCCGGGGATGTGGGTGGATGAAGTAATCAGAATCAATGAAAAATACGGTGGTACCCCGAAAATATTTCATCTGAATATCGAAGATGACAATATTCTTTTTATGAAAAATGACTTTTTCAGTTTTCTCGATGCTGTAAGAAAACATTATCCGGAAGTATCATTCAGTGCGGAAAATGGACTGGATTATATGATGCTTGAAGAACAAGATATTATCAGGCTGAAACAATCCGGATTCACCCGACTGAATCTCTCACTGGCTGTTCTCTCTGAAGACTCCAGAAACAAGGAACACCGGGACGGGGATCCTGAAAAACTGGAAAAGCTGATTCATCACTGCCATAAGGCAGATCTGCCGGTTACCACCCACTTCATCTGCGGACTTGATGGCGACAACCGGGAAGATATTGTGAAAACTTTGAGATTTCTGGACCGGCTTCCCTGCCAAACGGGAATATCCAACTTTTATCCGGTTCCCGGGCTGGAGGGTTTTGAGGATGCGGAACTCTTTTTAAACCGGTCTCCATCTCTGGCTCTGGGCAGTTCGGTCTATCCCTGGACAGGTGCTTTGAGCAGTGCCCAGATGATTACCGCCTTCCGCCTGGCCCGGTGGTCCAACTTCAGGAAAAAACTTCTGGAGCCGAAAGAAAAACCGTTTCCCGGGAGCACCGGGGCCGATTCCGATACCGAGGAGGAACTCTTCAGAAAAATTACCGGGAGCCGCCGGCTTCATACGATTCTCAAAGTGGGGAAAAAGGGGTCGAACCGAACTGTTGTACCCCTGTCCCATCTTGATGAAGATATGGTTGAGGGATTTTTCAGATGAGCTTGGTCAGCGTTATTATCCCGACATACAACCGGGAGGGATTGATACTCAGGGCACTGGATTCGGTTCTCGCCCAGAGTTTCAGGGATTTCGATGTCTGGATTATCGATGACGGCGGGAATGACGGCAGCGGGGAGCTGGTGAGAGCCCGGGCAGCGGAAAACCCCGGAACAGCAATCCGCTATGTGCATACCCCGAATAATGGAGTGGCTGCCGCCAGAAACCATGGGATACGGTATTCGGAAGGGGATTGGATAGCCCTGCTGGATTCCGATGATGAATGGGTGCCTGAAAAACTTGAGAAACAGATGGCCTATCTCAAGAGAAATCCGGAATCCGTCCTGATCTATTCCGATGAACTCTGGATACGCAGTGGTGTCCGGGTGAATCCACCGAAGAGCTACAGGAAGTTCGGCGGCGAGGTATTTGAAAAATGCCTTCCGGTCTGTATGATCGGCCCCTCCACCGCCTTGTTTAAAAGGAATCTTTTTGAAGAAACCGGAGGATTTGATGAAGAATATCCTGTGTGTGAAGACTACGATTTCTGGCTCCGGATAACGAGCAGGTATACAGCGGGACTTGTTGATGAACCTCTCACCATAAAATACGGCGGTCATTCCGATCAACTCTCAACATCATACGTGGCCATGGATTACTGGAGAATCAGATCGTTGTGCAGAATCGTTGATACCCGAGAGCTCTCTCCGAACCGTCGGGAGGCGGTTCTCAGGGAGATTGGCCGTAAGGGGCGTATTCTGCTTCAGGGCTATAGTAAACACGACAGAAAGGAAATGTATGAAGAAGTTCTCACCTTGATCAGATCCGTAGATGCGGACTTCCCCCCCGGAATTTGATTCGTTGGATTCATATGAATTATACATTTGATATGAACAGAATATTCATTACAGATAAGGTATTATTAAAAAGCGTCATTATCCCGGTTCTTTTTCTTCTGATCTCTCTGTCGGCCTTTGCCGAAGAGGATAATTACAATCCGGATCTGAATTTTGCCCAGGTGAAATCAGTCCGCCTGGTTTACCGGGCCGACGGCCGGTGGGATGTCCATGTGGCTGTCAGGCACAACGACGAAGGCTGGGGGCACTACGCTGACGTCTGGCAGGTGGTGGATTCGGATACCGGTGATGTTGTCGGGGAAAGGATACTGGCCCATCCCCACGATACAGAACAACCTTTTACCCGGAGTCTTACCGGCCTTGTCATTCCCGGAAAGGTTCGGAATATCCGGATAAGATCCCGCTGCAGCCTCCATGACTACGGCGGACGGGAAATCAGCTTCAGAATTCCTGAAGATCTGAAAAAAGGTACCTTCTCAACAGTTCTGAATTGAGGTTATCACCTTAAACCACACCCTGTACACGGTCTGAAGCCCTCCTCTTTGTTACTCATTCCACTCTGCAGGAAGAATCCCTCAGATTTTCCTTGACAAGTAATGTTAAGGTATCTTAACCCAACTTTGCCAATAATGAATGGTATCAGTAGAACCAGAGCAAAGCCCTGGACCCGGAGTCGCTCATGCGGCTCTGCTCGCAAGTTCGCTCCGCGAACCAGCTGTATCCGTTCCGCGGCAAGCCGCGGGGTATTAAACCTTGCTTTCCCTGCGCTTATTCGGATCAAGGGTCGTACCGTAGGCGTAAGCCGAGGAACGATCCCGGCATTCGCTTGGGAATAAAAAGAACTTCGGCAGCGGTCCCCTGGATTGCTGCAGTCTGAACAGCTATGAAGCAGATGGCAAATATCAGAAGATGAAATCACCATCTGATTCATCCAGCCCTTGACATACCATACCAGTTTACTTATGTTTGGCCTACCCCACCCCAGGAGGGGTAGGTTTTATTTATGGAGGACCAGATGCAGATTCAGCAGTTATCGATTCAGGGTATGACCTGTTCTTCATGTGCCAATGCCATCGAGAAAAGTGTTTCAAAAATCCCCGGAGTGGAAACAGCCAGTGTCAATCTCGCCGTGGAAAAACTCAGCGTCAGCTACGACTCGGAAATGACAAACCTTCCGGATATCATCAAGACCATCGAAGATACCGGCTATTCAGCCAGTGAACCGGTTCAGTTCCGGGAGATTTCCATTCCCATCGGCGGCATGACCTGCACAAGCTGTGCCGGTGCCGTTGAAAAGGCCATCGGAAACCTGCCGGGGGTGGAGATTTCCGCCGTGAACTACGCCACGGAAAAAGC
>QNBK01000365.1 GCA_003644105.1 Spirochaetota bacterium
TACAGTTATGATTAACGAATATGCCTACATAGATCCATATGTAATGGATGGTGAAGACTATTTTTTGAAGACTATCATTCCCAGTAGAAAAGCTAATAGAAGTATGAGGAAGAAAAAATGAATAACTCAAATGCTCGTTATGACAGTGAAGAAATTGAGATTCTTGAAGCCTATGAGAGTGGTAAAATAAATGGTCCTGCACCCTCTGAGTCAATGGTTCAGGCCGCACAGAAAACTCTTAGAAAAAATAGAAATATTAATATAAGAATTTCAGAAAATGATCTGGAGTCTATTAAACTACGTGCAGCAAGGGAAGGAATGCCGTATCAAACACTGATAGGAAGCTTAATACATAAATACGCTTCCGGGTATATAAATTGAATGAGGTTCATAAGTTAACCCTGAGTCAGTAAGAATGGTTGATTTCCCGGATTTGAATGAGTATCCAGCGATTTTGACACCAGCTGAAATCTTGCGTATACTTCAAACGTACACAAGTCGGGGGTTGGTAAATGCATTCGATTACAGCCAGAGAAGCGAGAAAGAATTTCAGCGCGTTGCTGAATGAAGCAGAGCAGGGCTCTATTGTCTCAATTACCCGCCGGGGACAGGAAGTGGCCCGTATAGTTCCACCTGAAACTGTAAGTGATATAGTTTTCCCGGATTTGAATGAGTTCCGGGATGCAATAAAAGTGGAGGGGAAGCCCACCAGCCGGATTGTTACGGAACTGCGGGATGAAGAGCGTTATTGATGTACTATCTTGATACCAGTGTGGTTGTTGCACTGTATATTCCAGAATTGAAAAGTAACAGGATTCAAGCCTTGGTCAGCGACTGCGGTGGAGGGGGCACAGCAATCAGTACTTTAACAGAGCTGGAGTTTAATTCCGCGGTATCCCGCCGGGTAAGAATGAAGGAGATATCCCCTGAAGATGGGCTTTTGATTATCTCACAGTTTCAACTTCATGTGAAAAACCGGTTATACAGAATGATTTCACTTTCCCAGGCTGAAAACAACCTTGCACGTGACTGGATGGGGAACTTCGAAACATCTTTACGATCTCTTGATGCACTCCATTTGGCTTTAGCATTTTCAAATAAAATGGAACTGGTTTCCGCCGATACGTCATTGGTGAAATCTGCCGGAACACTCGGCATTGAAGCTATCAGTATTTAATCCTGAAACGGTAAAGAATAGCCCCCCTCAACTATACGCTTGTTCCGCATCGTGAAACGCTTTATTCTTCAAAACATGAGTGGCAAAGCATGAGCGTTCAGGCTCTGGACCGGACATTCGATCTCCTTGAACTTCTAGCCGGTTTTCCCGAGGGCCTGGCTCTCAGTGATATTTCTGTAAAAATCAACCTGCATAAAAGTACGGTGCATCGCCTTCTCGGCTCTCTGAAAAGTCGGGGGTATATCGAACAGGATGAGACTTCGAGCCGTTACCGTATCGGCGTGGCTTTTATCGCCCTGGCGGCTCCTTATCTGAACCAGCTTGATTTGAAAACCGTAGCCGAACCCGAGATGCGCCGGCTTTCAGACAGCCTCGGGGTGACGGTGTTTCTGGCAACACTCCGGGATGATGAGGTGGTGTACCTGGACAAGGTGGAGCGTTACGATGGATTCCGGCGCTTCGACATTATCGGCCGCCATGTTCCGGTTCACTGCACTTCCCTGGGGAAGTCTCTGGTGATGGATTTATCGCCTGGTAAGATTCGGGAAATTTTTCATCGTCGTCCTCCTTTTAAATTGACCTCCGGCACTATCACCGATATTGAAAAAGTTATCGAAAACATCGAAGTGTGCCGGGAGCGGGGCTGGTCGTCGGATCTCGAAGAGCATGAAGAAGGGGTAAACTGTGTGGGCGCTCCCATCCGGGATTACCGCGGTAGAACTGTAGCGGCCATCAGTGCTGTCTGGCGGGTGATACGAAGCGGGGAAGAGATGGATGAGGCCGGGCAGTATGTGGCAGATACCGCCGGTGAGATTTCCCGAAGGTTGGGTTTTTTGCTATAGACGGTTCAATTTTCTGGACTGAAGATCCTTGGATATGTTAAAATGAGACACTGTTCCATAATGTGAAACGATAATAAACTACAAGGAAGTTCTATATGTCTTTAACCATCAGAAAAGCCGAAGACTGCCGATGGGATATTCTCTCCCTGGGAGAGGTGATGCTCCGCCTGGACCCCGGCGACGGGCGGATACGTAATACCCGGGAGTTCAAGGTATGGGAAGGCGGCGGGGAATACAATGTCGCCCGGGGGTTGCGGCGATGTTTCGGTAAACGGGCCACAGTTGTTACTGCGGCGCCGGATAATGATGCCGGCCGTCTTCTTGAGGATTTGATGCTTCAGGGCGGGGTGGATTTATCCCATCTGATCTGGCGGCCCTACGACGGGATAGGCCGCCAATCCCGGCAGGGGTTGAACTTCACCGAACGGGGCTTCGGTATACGAGGCGCCAAGGGTGTGTCCGACCGGGCTCATACCGCTGCTTCGGAGTTAAAGCCCGGAGAGGTGGACTGGGATTCTATCTTCGGTAAGGAAGGGGTGCGCTGGTTTCACACCGGGGGCATTTTTGCGGCTCTCTCGGAAACCACCGCCGAAACGGTGATTGAGGCCATGACGGCGGCGAAGAAATACGGCACGCTTGTGAGCTACGATCTGAACTACCGCCCCTCCCTCTGGAAAGCCATCGGCGGACATGAGAAGGCCAGAGAGGTCAACAGTAAAATCGCCCCCCTGGTTGATGTGATGATTGGAAATGAAGAGGACTTTACCGCGAGCCTCGGTTTTGAAGTGGAAGGTCTGGACGGCAGCATCACCGGAATCAAGCTGGAGAGTTTCAAGGCCATGATAGAGAAGGTCGTGGCAGCTTATCCGAACTTCAAGGTTGTGGCGACGACACTTCGGGATGTGGTTTCTGCAACGGTGAATCACTGGAGTGCGGTGCTCTGGCATGAGGGTGTTTTTCACAAGGCGGCCCAGCGGGATAATCTGGAAATATTCGACAGGGTAGGCGGAGGAGACAGTTTCGCCTCGGGTTTGATATATGGATTTCTGTCAGAAAAGAACGCGGGTGAAGCTGTGGAATACGGTGCGGCCCACGGGGCTCTGGCCATGACCACC
Organism: Spirochaetota bacterium; assembly: GCA_003644105.1. Classification (GTDB taxonomy): domain Bacteria; phylum Spirochaetota; class Spirochaetia; order DSM-2461; family DSM-2461; genus UBA2779. Next base: position 3,135 of record QNBK01000365.1, read on the forward strand.
CCCGGGGACACAACCATGGCGTCTCTTGATGAGGTGGAAAATCTTGTTGCCGGTGGATCAGCACGGGTTGATCGATAAACGGGATTTTCGGAGGATTGAAAATGTTTGATAAGTTTTTGGATAATGTAGCGAAGTTGAAAGTGGTGCCGGTTATCGCGCTGGAAGACGCGGGAAAGGCTGATGATCTGGCTGCGGCCCTGGTTGAGGGCGGACTGCCGGTGGCGGA
>QNBK01000366.1 GCA_003644105.1 Spirochaetota bacterium
ATTGAACTGACAGTAACAATAGGCTGCATATTGATAAAAAACTGTTTGTCGATTTCTTTAAGAGATTGTTCTTCCAGGGCCTTGATGATGCTGTTCTGAAGTTCCATCTTCTGAACAACTTCCTCTTTCATATGCTCTGAAAAGAACACGTGGTTTTTGTTGTTCTTTTTCGCATAAGTCAGGGCAATATCGGCATTGTTCAGCAGGCTGCTCTTGCTCATTCCATTTTCCGGGTAGAAGGAAACACCGATAATACAGTTGATGACGATGTGATAACCGGAAAAAATATGCGGTTTGGAAATCTGTTGATAAATATCATCCAGGAGAGCCTTCAGCTCTTCTGAACTGCCCTTATCTTTGATAAGTAAAATGAACTCATCATCCCTGGTGTGATAAATGGGTGTTGAATCACTTATAATTTCTTTCAGACGTGAACTTATCTGATAGATAATCCACTCACTTACCGAAGGTTTGAGAGTTTTGGTAATAATATCGTAGTTGGTGTCCAGCTTGATGAGAACCAGAGCTCCAGGCACCTGGTCAGAATCTTCCATAATCGTACCGAAAAAGCTTTGTAGATCCTGATCCATCATATTGTGGTTGCCCAGGCCTGTTTTCGGATTGATACTGATACGCTGCTGAAGCTCTCTTTTTCGGCGGTTCTGCTCATTGATGAAATGAAGCAGGTTGTTTACCTGGGATACAAGGGAATCGTTGTGTCTGCGTATCTTCTGTAAATCCTTGCGGGCTTTGATGAGATCGCTTTTTAAATCACCCGGATTACTTTCCTGGTTGAGTTGATCAGTAACTTTCAGTAATCCCATTGTTTATCCATCATAACAGTCTTTCGTTTCATTTATCGGTATGAAGTCTATAGAATCTATAATTTATTATTGAGGATGCGTCTATAGAGAATTTTAGTCATCAGATTTTTGTTGACCTCCTCCCGGGGATGCCTTTAATGATGTTCGCAAACCGGTTCTCTTCATTGGATTATATATTGCGTTCCCCCGATACTGGTATTACTCTCTAGTTCCAGATAAATGGGAGATGCATATGAATTTGAAATGTTATTCACCGATAGACGGTTCCCTCTACGTTGAGAGAGAAACGGCAACATCGTTACAGGTGGAACAGGCCCTGGCCTCAGCTCATACAGCCCAGAAAGAGTGGCGGAAGGTTCCCGTATCAGACCGCTGTTCTCTTGCCGGGGAAATGATAACATCCTTTAAAGAGAAAAAAGGGCCGATTGCCGAAGAGCTTACCTGGATGATGGGCCGCCCGATCCGCTACACCCAGGGTGAGATAGACGGATTTGTTGAAAGAGCCCTCTATATGACCTCCATTGCCGAATCTTCTCTCTCTCCGGTTAAAGTCGAAGAGAAAGAAGGTTTTGATCGTTTTATCCGGCATGAGCCCCTGGGCGTTGCTTTAGTAATTGCCCCCTGGAACTACCCTTATCTGACAGCCGTTAACGCTTTTCTTCCGGCGATTCTGGCCGGGAATACCGTTCTTTTAAAACATTCCTCCCAGACTCCGTTATGTGCCGAAAGACTTCAGGAAGCCTTTGATGCCGCAGGATTCCCCGAGGGAGTTTTCAAATACCTGCATTTAAGCCATGAGGAGACAGAATTATTGATTAAGAATCCCCTTATCAGTCATGTGGCTTTTACAGGTTCTGTTCCCGGCGGATCCATGGTTGAGAGGGCTGCCGCCGGACGGTTTATCAGTGTCGGATTGGAGCTTGGCGGCAAAGATCCTTCTTATGTTCGGGCGGATGCGGATATTGATCAGGCCGTGGAAACAGTGATAGACGGTGCCTTTTTTAACTCGGGACAGTCCTGCTGTGGAATTGAGCGGGCCTATGTTGCCGCAGAGGTTTATGATGAGTTTATTTCCAAAGCGGCGGATTTGGTTAAACAGTACAAACTGGGACGACCCGACAACCCCGAGACAACTCTCGGTCCGGTGGTACGCCCGGAAGCCGCATCGTTTATCAGGAAGCAGGTTGATGAAGCTATAGCTCAGGGTGCAAAACCTCTTATCGATACCTCCATATTTCCAGAAGATAAAGAGGGGTCTGCATATCTGGCACCGCAAATCCTGGTTGATGTTAATCATGATATGCGGGTTATGAGGGAAGAAACCTTCGGTCCTGTTCTGGGTATACAGAAAGTTCAAAACGATGAAGAAGCTTTGAAGCTGATGAATGATTCTGAGTTCGGGCTTACCGCATGTCTGTTCACCAGAAACTATGAAACCGGCATCGAGCTGGGTGATCGTCTGGAGACGGGAACCTTTTTTATCAACAGATGCGACTATCTGGATCCTGCTCTGGCATGGACCGGAGTAAAGAATTCAGGGCGGGGTGTTACTCTCTCAGCGATTGGTTATGAGTATGTTACCCGGCCGAAGTCATTTCATATTAAAAAAATCTCATAGGAAGCTTGAGCATCTTTTATCGATTGTTAAGGAGAGAGTCAGTTGAAATTTCTAATTATTGATGCCTACCCGGAGAAGAGCCGGGCTGCGTTGAATGATGCCGGGATGTCATATGCCTGGGAGTTGTATGCAGGAATGGTGAAGCGTGTTCTGCCTGCGGCGGAATATACGGTTTTTCATCCCAGCGATGTGGGAGCCGAGTTTCCGGGAAAACACAATCTGGAACAGTACGATGGAGTGCTGTGGACCGGAGCGGATTTAACTATCTTCCATACACATGTTCCTTCCATCAAAGCTCAGATCGATCTGGCTGAGAATGTGTTTGATGTGGGTGTTCCTTCTTACGGCAGTTGTTGGGGAATACAGATGGCCGCTGCAGCCGCCGGTGGAGAAGTTCTCGCGAATACCAAAGGGCGGGAAATGGGGATCGGCCGGAAAATCCTTTTGACTGAAGAAGGGCGGAATCATCCCATGATGAAAGGTAAACCTTTTGTGTTTGATGCATTTGAGAGTCATTACGATATTGTCGTGAAGCCCCCCGAAGGTACTGTTGTTCTGGCTGAAAATGAGTTTTCAGGGATACAGGCTATGAGCGTTACCCATAAAAAGGGCACCTTCTGGTCCGTGCAGTACCACCCTGAATACAATCTGCATGAAATGTCCAGATTGACTGTCGTCCGGGAAAAAGTGCTGATAGAAGGCGGTTTTTTTGAAAACCCCGAAGATCTTGAAAAACATGTGGAACGCTGGGAGTTGCTTCATTCCCATCCGGATCGTTCGGATCTGAAGTGGCAGTTGGGCATTGATGAGGATATTCTGAATATTGAGATTCGTCAGCAGGAGTTTTCCAACTGGGTTAATGCCCTTGTTATTCCTTATTCCAAAGAGAAGGAGCAGCGTTGATATGAGTG
>QNBK01000367.1 GCA_003644105.1 Spirochaetota bacterium
GCAGTAACCGCCCAGGGGAATAAGTGAAATCCGATAATCGGTACGGCCCTTCTTAAAGCCGGCAATTCTGCGTCCAAATCCGATAGAAAAGGTTTCAACCTCAATCCCGGCTATTCTTGATGCGATATAATGGCCGCCCTCATGAATAAGAACCACTATGGACAGCCCTAAAATACCGAGAATAATCTGAACAATAACACTGAGCACCGTCATGCCGCCATTTGAAGAAATAGAATAAAAACAGGTGCAGTAAATAGAACTGAATCAAATGAATCAAGCATGCCGCCGCGCCCGGGAATAATATGTCCTGAATCTTTTACACCGGCAGACCTTTTAAGAGCCGATTCGATCAAATCCCCCATTGTCGTTGTAAAGGCTGCCACCAGTCCGAAAAGAATGAGCTGCCACAGGGGATGGGGTAGAATCTCAGGAAAAAAATGTGAAGAAATCAGGATGACGGCAACTGAAGTCAGCGTTCCCCCCAGAAATCCCTCAATACTTTTATTGGGGCTGACGTTTACGATATTTCGATGCTTTCCGAACAGCATACCAAAAAACCAGGCATGAGAATCGTTCAAATAAACGGTCAGCATAAAAATGATAATGACAATGTGTGCATTTTCGTACCATGTGAGACGGGATACCCACCAGATAAGCCATCCGGGATAGATAACAATCATTAACCTGGTACCGATTCTGGAGATTCCCTGAGAGAATTCTGCTTCCCTGACAAAAACTGCATCGGAAAAGGCCCAGATGATTGCGGCAGCAAAAAACACCGAAGCTGTAAGTTGAGGAACAAAACCCATATTAATGGCCCATGCCAGCAGTGGTGTTGCACCGGGAATAATCGCCACCCATCGGGGGAGAGGTTTTGCCAATCCCGAGAGCATTGCCCTCATCTCAAATCCGCATAAAATACCCACAACAATGAGAATGATTATAACTCCCAGATGGTTGTATTGCGGGAGGTAAAGTATCAGGAGAATAAGAAGGGGTATGGCCAGGAAAAAAAGCAGGAGTCTGCTGACTGTGTTGTTCAAGTGGGAACCCCTCCAAAACGTCTTTGACGCTTGCTGTAATGTGAAAAAGCTTCATCAAGATGTTCAGAAGTCCAGTCCGGCCAGTAAGCATCGGAGAAAAACAGCTCTGCATAAGCTGCCTGCCAGATGAGAAAATTACTGATTCTCAATTCTCCGCCTGTTCTGATCAGAAGATCCAGCTCGGCGATATCAGGATAGTCCAGATTGGTGCTCAAAGCATCTTCATTGATATCTTCAGGTAGTCCACCGCCACGGACATATTTTTTAAAAGCCCTGATAATCTCATCTCTACCACCGTAATTAATCAGAAGATTTACTCTCATACCTGTAAAAGATGCCGTATTCTCTTCGACGAGAAGAATCTCTTTTTTTACATCTGATGGAAGTCTTTCGAGGTCGCCGGAATGGGTTACTCTCAAACCCCGTTCTTTGTAGAACTCGTACTGTTTCCGCAGATGGGTTTTTATCAAGCCCATCAGAAAAGAAACTTCTTCTTCTGCTCTCCGCCAGTTCTCAGTTGAAAAGGCAAAGAGGGACAATGAAGATACTCCCGAATCTGAGGCATGAGCTACGATGCGTTTTGCAGTTTCCAAACCTTCTTTATGACCGCTGGTACGAGGTAAACCTCTTGATTTAGCCCAACGTCCGTTACCATCCATAATGATGCCGACATGAGAAGGAATCTCAAGATTATCAGAGGGCATCAGACCTCCATAATCTCCCTTTCTTTCACTTTAAAGGCTTCGCCGATTTTTTCGACATATTTGTCTGTGAGTTTTTGAATCTCATCAATACCTTTTTTCTGTTCATCTTCAGTAAAATCACCGTTCTTTATCTGATCGTTGGTATCCCGGCGTATATTCCTGACAGAAACCCTGGCATTTTCAGAAAGACTTTTGGCTTGTTTTACCAGTTCTTTTCTACGTTCCTCATTAAGAGGGGGGATGCTGATGCGAATTACCTTACCATCGTTACCCGGATTCAGGCCCAGTTCAGATGAAAGTATCGCCTTTTCTATATCGCCGATAGAATTTCTGTCAAAAGGCTGAATTACAATGAGTCTGGCTTCCGGTATGGAAATATTGGCAAGCTGGTTCAGTGGTGTAGGGGTTCCGTAGTACTCAACACGAACCTTATCGAAAAGCGCTGCAGAGGCACGACCGGTCCGCAGGAGGTTGAAATCATCCCCCAACGCACCGAGACTCTTTTTCATTCTTTCTTCGGCTTTGGCTTTCACTTCCTGCATGGTTATCCCTCTCTTTTCTTATTAATTAGAGGCCGGGAAATTACTTTCCGGCCCCTTATTATATACTAGTCTTCCTGTCCTACGGCTATATAAGCATAGTCAACAATTTCAATTGTTCCACCGGCAGCTTCGGCTGTCTCAGAAACAACAACCTTGACGGATTTTTTATCCTCTTTGACAAAACCCTGGTCTACAAAACAAATCTGGGACAGGTGTTTGTTAAGCTTTCCCTGAACGATTCCCTTGATAATCTTTTCAGGTTTGTCTCCCAGGTTGTTAGCCTGAGTTGTGAAGATATCTTCCTGATCCTTCAGGTAAGCCGGACTGACGGCATCCCGGTTCAGGTAAGTCGGATTGAACGCAGCAGCATGCAGGGCAAGATCAAAAGCCAGTGCTTTTACCTCTTCTTTGGCAGCTGTTGCCGCTGAGTCGCAGCTCAATTTCACTATAACACCGATCTGACCGTCGTTATGAGCATAATTGCCCACAACTTCATTATCCGAAACACTCCAATAAACAACTTTGCCTAACAGCATGTTTTCTTTAAGAATGGAGATAGCCTCTTTTACCATGGTTTCAAGAGCTTCAGACTTTTCAGAAGAACCGGAATCTGCTACAGCCTTGGAAATCTTCTCTCCTGCGGCTCTGAACACATCGTTCTTGGCAACAAAGTCAGTTTCACATGTCAGCTCAGCCATTGCAGCCTTGCCCTCTTCAATACAGGTGAATACTGAACCGTTATTGGTAGCTCTGCCGACACGTTTATCGGCACTGGCCAATCCCTGTTCTTTGAGAATCTTTTCTGCAGCTGCAAAATCACCATCGGCCTTAACCAGGGCATTCTTACAGTCGAGCATACCTGCTCCGGTCTTGTCCCGGAGTTTCTTTACATCTTTTGGAGTAACGGCCACGTTATTTCTCCTCTTTTGCAGGAGCTTCTGCTGCAGGAGGCTCAGAGGGAGTTTCTTCTTTCGAGGGTTCCTCGACAACGGCTTCTTTCTCTTTTACGGGTTCTTCAACAACAGGTGCCTCAACAACAGGTGCCTCAACA
>QNBK01000368.1 GCA_003644105.1 Spirochaetota bacterium
GTGTGTCACGAGAAAGAGAGCTGCAGTTATCGGAACAGGAATCATGGGAACGGGCATGGGTAAAACACTGCTCAGGAAGAGCTGGGAAATCACTTGCTGGAACAGAACTCCGGAAAACACTGAAGAACTTGTAAATGCCGGTGCGATACTATCGACAACCCCGGCAGAAGCAACTTCCGAAGCTGAATACATCTTATCTATTCTCTAGAGCAAAAAAACCTTGAAATCAGTTGTATCAGGAGATTCGGGACCGTTTGCCGGTGCGAAACCTGGACAGATCTATATTGATATGAGCACCCAATTACCGGAAACCGCAATCTGGCAGGCCACTGAATATGAAAAGGCCGGAGCCTCTTTTCTTGATGCACCTGTCCATTGAACAAAAAGAGGAGCAAATAACGGTGGACTCTGGATTATGTGCGGCGGGAACAGGGAAACATTCGATAAAGCTGAAGAGATTTTGAGCGTAGTCGGAGAAACTGCTCATTTTATTGGCAAGATCTTTGTCGATAATTTCTATTCTTGTCTGTTGTTATTTTAGCATTTTCTCTTGTGTTAACGATTAAGTTCAGAGTTTTGCGGCTTACACAAATACTCTGCAATCTCTGGTTAACTATCTGTAAACTTCTCTACGGTGCCCGATGTGAACAACCGTAACGATCAGTTTATTATCTTGGATTTCGTAAATGACACGATAGGATCCGATGCGGATCCGCCAAGCAGGACGGCCAGATAGTTTCTTGCATCCAGCAGGACGAGGAGTGTTGGTTAATGAGTTGATTGCTGCAATGATGCGTTCTTGTTCTTGCCTGTTGATTTTGCTCAGGATTTTTGTGCAGAGTGGTGAATTTCAAGAGATTAGTTCAACTCTTGTGATCCTCGCGAATTTCGCGAACGGCCTGATCGAAAGGGATTGTTTCCTCATCGGATGCTTTTGTAGCGAACGGAACGCCTCAGGGACGGCAAACATGCGGATCAACAAACTTAAAATTACCACAAAGCTTCTTGGGGGGCACTGACTTTGAAAAACCGCCGCACTGTTTGTCGTCCCCTACAGCCGATTGTTAGCACATTGCCACCAGACTGTAAAGATTTAGAATGATATTCCCTCATTATCTTCTTTGAGATATGGCGGATCTTCATCGGTACCTCCTCCTCAAAGTATAATGCTTGGTTCATGATTATTAACAGATTTCAGAAATATAGTGGAACCGTTTGTTCTGCCTCTCTCTCTCCTTTTGAAATCGGACAGATTTCCGAACAAATGATGAAATTGGTTGAGATCGCTGTCCTTTTCGTACTGCGATATTGATGGGGAAAGAACCTCCGGGTCAAGATCGACTGAGCGTTCTGACCGATGATGATCAAGTTCGAGTGCGTATCCACGGTGGGGTAAAAACTCAGCGCCGGCCGCTGATGATATCATTTTCAATAAACTCAATAGCTCTGAATCTGGAGAAGGTTCCATATGAACGATCGTCGGGAAACTTATCAGCAGAAATAAATCCTCCGGCCATGGTGTCATGTCCTCCCCCTACCCCGTATCCTTTTACCAGATGTCTAACCAGATCGGCGGCACTGATACTCTTATCAATACTGCGAATTGAATATTTCAGGCCGGAATCCCGGATGGCATAGGCGATTACAATATCCACATTTTCAACACTTAAAAGTATGTCGCTGGCTGAGCCCAGAAGAGAATCATCATTACTTTCAAGACTCAAAAAACCGGTCTGACCGTAAACTTCCACTGTATCAAAAGCTCTTGAGTAATTCTTGAGCACCGAAATGTGTATAGAGTTGTTATCCAGCTCGGTAATTTTTGACATATCGGCATGTCCATAGAGTTGGAAGTAGGACTCAATGTCCTTCAGGTGAACTCCCCGGCTGAGACCGTCGGTGTCGCTTCTGATACCATAAAGCAATGCTGTGGCGACATTAGTTGGTGGAACCAGGCCGGCTTCATTCCAGTATTCAGCGATGATTGCCGAGCATGAACCGTATCCGGGACGTACATCCTTGAATCTGTACTCATTAAATCCGTTATCGTTATGATGGTCGATACAGGCCACCTCATCGGTAACCAGGTCTGTCAGGTTGGCGTTTTCTTTCTGTACATCAACAAGAACAGTCCAGTCTTCTGCGCCCAGGGTTTCAACCTCTCCCGCCAGGCGCATGGATATATCAAATGATTCCAGCATGCGGAGGCTGTTGGCCTTTTCAAGGTCCTGCTCATAAACGATTACAGTCTCCAATCCCAACTCACCCAGAAGTACCTGCAGACCGAAGCTGGATGCAATAGCATCAGGATCCGGAACATTGTGTGGCTGAATAAAAACTTCATCCGGAGCTTGTTTGAGCAGCTCAAGCAAATCGTTAATCTGTGACATTTCTTCCTCCGGGATTGTTACCCTGATAAAAGAATCGCGGTTTTAATCCTTGAGTGCAAGAGATGCATAATTACGGCAGACTTAAGATAAACCGATATCTCTGCGGTACCAGCTATTTTGAAACCTGATACAGTCAATTCCCCTGTAGGCCAGTGCTCGGGCATCATCAAGGGTTTCACCCAGAGCGGTAACACCAAGTACCCGCCCGCCTGCAGATAGAAAACCGGAATCACGATCTTCCCTTACACCGGCACAGTACACCCGGCAGCCTGTTTTTTCAGCATCAGAAATCCCCTTGATGGGAAAACCTGTTTTGTAATTCCGGGGATAACCGCCGGAAGCGGCAACAATACAGCAGGAGGCCCCTCCCCGCCATCGGGGCTTCACATCGGCCAGTCGGCCCTCAAGAGCAGCTTCTAAATACTTGTTGAGATCGCCGGATAACAGGGGCAGCAGGGCCTGGGCTTCGGGGTCTCCCATACGAACATTGTATTCAAGGGTTTTTGCCCCCCGAGGGGTTACCATAACACCGATAAAAAGAAATCCGGCATATTCCAGCTTCTCTTTCTGAAGACCAGCCAGGGTGGGATTAATGATATTCTCCTGAATATCTTTCATAACATTCCCGTCAACCAGCGGATGCGGGGCAATAACACCCATTCCCCCGGTATTCGGCCCGGTATCCCCGTCGCCGGCTCTTTTATGATCCTTTGCCGGGAGAAATGGAAGAAAACTCGTTCCGTCAGTTATACCGATGATGGAAGTTTCCCAACCGACAAAGCATTCTTCAATAACAAGTTCATCACCGGCGCTGCCGAAATCCCGGCGCAGCATTACTGAGTCCAGGGCATCTTCAGCTTCGGCTCTGTCCGCGCAGATAAGAACGCCCTTTCCGGCAGCCAGGCTATCGGCTTTCAGGACAACGGGAAATCCAAATCTGCCTAATGA
>QNBK01000369.1 GCA_003644105.1 Spirochaetota bacterium
CGAGCATATTAATTACAGATGGGGAGCACAGGACCAGGCTGCAATCGAGGTTTCATCACCCACGTTGATAGAGTAGTGGGATGCCCCCGGAGGTATCAGCAGGCAGTCTCCTTTCTCCAGCCGAAAGTATTCTTCAGAGTCGGGCATGTGAATCATCAGGACTCCCTGAATCACATAGACTGTTTCATGAGCATCATCGTGTCCTTTGTCCAGGCAGGCTTTCTGCCCGGGAAGCAAGGTGCTTACCGAGAAAATCAGCTTGTCGGTATGGGCGTAGATCTGAGTGCATTCCTCGCCTTCCATGATGAATCTGCCTTCGCCGTTGCGGATGAGTTCCGGTTTGTTTATACCGTTTTTATGCTCTATCATTTCACTTCCTTTTTATATCCCGGTCAGTAGCCCGGCGCAGCACCAACCCCGGTATCCACCCGGAGATTCACACCGGTAATCCCTGCCGCTGCCGCCGAGCAGAGAAAAACCACAGTTTCAGATACCTCTTCGGCCTGAACCAGCCGGTTCAAGGGAGATGAGGTTTTGTAACGTGATACACCATCCGGCCAGTCTTTTTCCAGCCCGGGGCGGTCTATCAAACCCGGAGAAACACTATTCACCCGGATGCCTCTGATTCCCAGTTCCAGTGCCGAAGCCTTTGAATACTGAATCAAGCCTGCTTTTGAAGCATCGTAATGAGCATGGCCCATTGCGGGATTCTCAGCTTCGATAGATGCAATGTTCACAATGGACCGCCCTTCGGGGAAGTCGGTGGGTTCTCCAAGTGCCGAGAATAAACGGGTACAAAGATGGGGAGCCCTCAGATTCACGGCCATCATCCGGTCCCATTTCTGGGCACTGAGGTTTTCAAGTGGGGCCAGATCCTGAACAGCGGCATTGTTTATCAGAGCATCAGGATGAAATCCCCGGTTTCTGATTTCCTCGAAAGCTTTTTCTATCTGACTGACTGATGAAAAATCCGCTTCCAATATCAAGGGGGGTGTATTTCCTTGAGGCTGATACTCCCGGATAATACCTTCCAGTTTTCCAGAGCTGCGGCAAAGAAGAATCAGCCTGTAGCCTGCCCTGGTAAAACTTCGGCTCAAGGCCTGGCCGAGCTGCCCCGATGCTCCGGTAATTATGACTGTTTTATTCTCTTCCTTGCTGGTCCTCATGCCTCTTCCTCCCGGGTTAAGCGTATTATCCAATCCCGGTAATCCGGAAAAGCCTTGAGCATTTTCGATCGGCTGGAGAGTTTAAAGGTTTCCGGCGAGTAGGGCGGGGCCATGGTTGTTCCCAGCAATGCCCACTCACCGCCGTTCATCAGGCAGGAGCCCTGAGTGGTTTCGGCGGGAACGATAAACTGCGGGTATTCCTTTTTTTCAAGATTGTTGCCCAGGATTACTTCCTGAACCTCCCCGGAAGTTTCCTCCGGAGGGAAGAGGAGCAGTTGTACAGAATCTCCGGCGTAAAAATGATAAATCTCCACATAACTAAGAGTATGAAGAGCGGAGAACCCGTTATTTTCCGGGGTCAACAAGAAATATATAGCCGTACTCACATCCGAATTCCAGGTTTGGCGGTAGTATCCACCTTCATCAGGCAGAGACTGAAGGTTCAGCCGCTCTATTACTTCTTTGTATGTCATCCTGCCAACCCCCGCTCTCCGGCAAGAACAGCCGCAACTTCCGGCATCAAACGTGCTATTTCCAGGTTCTGCGGGCATCTCGACAGGCAATCCCCGCAGGAAATACAGTGAATGCCCCTTTTATCAGTATCAGAGACTCCGATCTTATAAGACGTACACATCCACTCGTAGCTTTTTCGGGATGCTTCAAGATTTTCATACATCACCGCCCTGTTGTACAGGTTGAAATTCCACGGAATATCAACCCCCTGAGGGCATGGTTTACAGTAGTCGCAAGCGGTGCAGCTGATGACCTTCAGGCTCTGATAGGCCTCTCTGGCATCGTCGAACAGCAGTTTCTCCTGTGTGGTAAATGCTCCGGATTCAGCATCGGAGGCAATTATTGTATTCTCCTTTACATGTTCCATACTGCTCATTCCGCTGAGTACCATGCCGACTTCTTTCTGGTCCCACAGCCATCTGAGGGCCCGCTCGGCGGGAGTCCATTCCGGGTGGACGGACTTCATCCAGACATCCTTGACTGCCCGGGGAGCTCTGACAAGTTTTCCCCCGAACAAAGGCTCCATAACGATTACACCGATACCTTGCTCATAGGCCTTCTTCAAGCCTCTTATCCCTGCCTGATAATCAACATTCATGAAGTTGTACTGTATCTGGCAGACATCCCAGTCCCAGGCATCGATGATGTTTTCAAAGCACTCATAGCCGTCGTGAAAGCTGAATCCTGTATAGGAGATTTCCCCGGATTCCTTCTTGTGTGAAAACCAGTCAAGAACCCCGGTTTCCTGCATCTTCTTCCACCTTGCCGAGTTCAGGCCGTGAATCAGGTAGACGTCGATTATCTCACTCTTCAGTTTCCTGCGCTGTATATTGAAGTACTTATCCAGATCCGAGGGTTTTTCGATCAGCCAGCTTGGCATTTTATCGGCGATTATCACTTTATCCCGGCGGCTGCCGGTAACGGTATCGGCGATGAATGTTTCACTTTCGCCGTTGTGATAGAGAAATGCGGTATCGATGTAATTAACCCCGGATTCAATGGCCTCTAAGAGCATTGCAGAGGCCGCTGGACGGTTAATTCTATCACTGATAACTGGGAGCCTCATGCAGCCGAATCCCAGGGCGGATACTTCCGGTCCTCTGAGTCCCAGTTTTCTTTTTTTCATACAAGAATCCCCCTGCTGAAGTTCGTGTTATCCGGTGAATACAATACTGCACTATCCGGCAGAAATTCGATAGCAGAACACTACAGTATTTTCCCCGGTATCCCTCAAAGTTGATACAGCATTCAATTACAGGTACTGTGAGTTATGAGTCTGACATCAATCTTTGCCTATGAAATCAACCCTTTTCAAGGGGCTGTTATTGAAACTGACCTCTTTCCCGACGATATCAGTGTATTTTCCCATACATTGAGCCGGACTTTAAAAGAGGTAGAAGAAAAAGGATTACAGCTCGTCTGGCTGTTTCTGCCGTTACTGCAGGCGGAACTTGTAGCTCCTGCGGTAAACCTGGGCTTTTTCTACCACCACGCTGATGAAAACGGTCTGCAGCTGGTTAAAAGAATCACAGCGGGAGCTTTTGTCCCCGGGTATGCCACCCACTACATCGGAGTCGGCGGAGTTCTGATAGATGAACAGGACCGTATTCTTGTGATTCAGGAACGCTACCATACCCGCAGGCATTACAAACTGCC
>QNBK01000370.1 GCA_003644105.1 Spirochaetota bacterium
CTGCAGCAAAAGCCGGAATTGAAATTACCGTACTTAAGGAGAGAATTCCGGAGACAAGACCCTGCTCATCTTCTTTTGCCGCCAGGGTAACAACAAAGGGCGGCGGCAGGAGCAGCATCGTCAGAAAAGCCATAGACGTCAGATTGTTCTTAACCGGAAGATAACGGATTAACAGAAAAGCCAATCCCAGTAATACGGCTTTTCGGATTAAGACAAAAGTCAGGGCCTTACCCATCAGATTACGGGAAAAAGTCAGCTCGTAGCCGATGGCAAGGGCAATAACCGGAACTGTCAGATTGCCCAGTATTTCAAGGAATCCGGAAACAGGTGAAAAGGGAACCGTTGAGATATTAAAAAACCGGCCGAGACTGCCCAGAACCAGGCCGGACACTATCGCCCATATCACCGGGCTGAGTAGTACATTGCGCAGAGCTGCTTTTGCCGTTCCACTCCCATTCACAACAGCCCCGCTGCGCGAGAGAAGCATCGGCATGAGAACGATAAACACAAAAAGAACCTGACCGAGGTCAACAGAAGCAAAAACCGGAAGAGCCGTATCGCCGAACACCGATAAAAAGAGTGCATACCCCAGCATTCCCGCCTCAAAACCACTTACCATATAGCCGCGAATATCTCCCTTACGACCGGTAATACGCATCAGAATCATAGCCCCTGCCAGAAGAATCCCGCAAAGAACAAACATCATCAGGGCCAGCAATAACTCATCACCACCGGGTTCCAGGCTCAGAAATGCCCGAAACAGCAAAGCAGGCAGCGTGATATTCGCCACAAGTTTCTTCATCTGAGAGGCTGTCTGAGGTGATAAAAAACCGGTACGCCGGAATACATATCCCAGAATAAAAAGAAGAAAAACGGGGAGTACTTTACTGATAATCTCGAAACTGTTCATAGAGGCCATGATAGCCTGATAGCCTCAACAAGGACTACTTCAAAGTTTTGGCGGTTTTAAATGGAAGACTGACTTTTAGCTCTGCACCACCCAACACCCGGGAAACACCAACCTCAATACGGCCCCCATGAGCCTTTGCAATCTCACTGCAGATGGCAAGTCCCAATCCTGAACCACCTGAGGAACGGTTTCTTGAAGCATCCACCCGGTAATAGCGTTCGAACACTTTCAAGCGATCTTCCTCGGGAATCCCCGGTCCGTCATCTTCCACATTAAGTTCAACCCGATCGGCTTGTCCGGCTTCAGGACGGATGCTGATTATAATTCGCGACTGCGCATAACGAAGTGCATTTGAAAGCAGATTGTTCAGCAGACGCTGCAGTTTCCCCCTGTCGCCGCTCACCACCGGGTGGAGTTCAGATTGAGAAAGGCTGAGAGATTCTATTTCCGCGATTTCCACATCAATTTTCCCACGGCGGATAGTCGGACCGGAAGCCTCTATCACCTCGCGAATCAAATCATTCAGGTTCAAATCTTCCCGGGAAAGCCCCATTTCAGAAGATTCCAGATTGGCCAGCATTTTCAATTCATCAACCAGATGTATCAGGCGGTCTGACTCGGCTGCCAATGCCGTGAGGCCCTCACCGTCCATCGGGTAAATACCCTCTTCCATCATTTCAATACGGGTTCGAATCAGACTCACCGGTGTCCGCAGTTCATGGGCCGAGTCGGCAATCAACCGACGGCGCTGAATATCCGCAGATTCAAGAAATTCGGTCATAGAGTTAAATCCCCGGGATAAATCGCCCAGTTCATCACTGCGGGAATCGGGAACTCTCACCTTCAAATCACCGCTCTCAACCTTTCGGGTTGCTGCATTCAGGGTTTTTATCGGACCAAGGATGTGCCTGGTAAGTATCAGACCGAGCAGCATGGCAAAAATAAAAATAATCCCGGTAACCAGCCAGGTTATCAAACTCGCCGCCTGCAGAAAGGAGACGTCCGGAGGTCTATGGGGATCGGGGATCATTCGCCCGATGTAAAGGTAACCAACCACATCATTTCCGTCTCTGATACTGGTTCGCTCCGGATTATTGCCATCCATTCGGTTCAGGCCGTAACCGGATGTATCCAGAAGCACCTTGCCGGTAAGATCTGTCACCACCATACGGTCGGGTTGCATATGCTCCATGGGCATCCTTCTGCCCATCATCATTCCCGTTTGAGGCATTTTCATTTGTGAATCCTGAAACGGCAGGAAGAATAGAGCTACAGACGGGGGTAACGGGGGGGGTGTTTCAGAAGATCCGGCTTCTGCTGTCCACTCACCCAGGGCTGTGGAAAGGGATTCAGCTTTATCCACATCCCGCTGCAAGGCAAAACGGTCGTACCGGGAGCGGGTGAGTTTTGCTCCTGTTCCTACAGCTGCCCCCAGGGCCAGGAGAACAATCAGGGCAAAAGATCCGAGAATCTTGAATCTCAATGAGGATTTCATTCTGAAAACCGATAGCCGACACTTCGGACAGTCTGAAGGTACTGTGGATGGTCTCGATTCGGTTCCAGAGACTTCCGGATATTCTTGATATGAACATCAATAGTCCGTTCATACCCTTCCCAGGCATGGTCCTGAAAGAATCCAAGAATTTCCGTCCGGCTGAACACACGCCCGGGATAACGCATAAAACCATGGAGGATATCGAACTGAACCGCTGTCAGATCCAGAAGCTGCCCTGAGCGCTTTACCGTCCGGCGTTCTGAATCGAGTTCGATTTCACGAATAGACAGAATGGATGTTTCCCGGGAAGGAGTATCATCGGCACTTTTCACCCGCCTCATCACCGTTCGGATTCTGGCGGCCATCTCCTTCAGACTGAAGGGTTTGGTGATATAGTCATCCGCCCCGAGTTCCAGTCCGATAAGCTTGTCGGACTCCTCGGCCATCGCCGTAATCAGGATAATCGGAACTTCCGATTCCTCACGAATCCGACGCATCACATCCAGGCCGTCCAGCCCCGGAATCATAATATCAAGAAGAATGAAATCCGGCGACTCGGATCGAAACAGTTCCAGGGCATCAGGTCCGCTCTCAGCCCCGAATACAGCCCAGCCCAGAGTTTCCAGGTAGTCCCGTATCATCTTATTCAGCTGACCTTCATCTTCCACAACCAGAATCGTCATCATTCACACCCTATAAAACAAACCCCCGGCTCCGTGAAGAACCGGGGAGAAATATCTATATCTTACCGATTAACCCCGGGAGCGGGAGTTCCCCAGCCCTGCTGGTTTCTGTTCATGCCACTGTTTCCCATCATGCCCTGCCGGCCGTATCCGCCATGTCCATGTCTGCCATGTCCACCATAGTCACAGTCACCATATGAACCATTCATATCCATGTCTGAATCAAACTCAACCCCATCGGCTTC
>QNBK01000371.1 GCA_003644105.1 Spirochaetota bacterium
CGTTGTGAGTAATGATTCCGGGAATGAAATTGATGATCCTTCCCAATACGATCCCAATGGGGATGTTGTTTCATTTACCGCAGTTTTATCACGTACGTTTACCGGCCCCGGAGACGATCCCGTTGTGACAATTTCCGGGGATGGAACTTTCTATGTGAACTGGGATCCGGATCTTGCAGGTTTCTTTGCTTATTACACAGTTGTCTCTTCGGACGGTGCTCTTCAGACCTCTTCTACAGTAGAAATCTCAATATACTTCTATTAGTTTTATCAAGAATTCTATTCATAAAACTTTATTGTTCCGATTGATTAAGTATGCCCATTGATATTAATACTGAATTTTACTGGTATCAAGTTGGGAGAAATCTTCTTTACTTGGGGTATAATAATAGCGTGAAGTTCTATTCCTGGAGATTGCATTGAAGAGAATCGCTCAAATATTGTTTGTTCTAGCTCTTGTTTTGGTGTCGGTCCAGTTGAATGCGGCGGTATACAACTGGACTAACGGGAACGGTAATAACAACTGGGAAGAAGTTGGGAATTGGGATGATGGTTCTAATTATCCCGGCCAGACTGCAAATGATACTGCCAATATAAACGGAACCCCTCAGATCAATACAGACACCATTACCATAGACAATCTGAATCTGGTGGGGACTGTAACAAATGCCTCCGGTAATCTGCTTACTGTTGCAGTAGCTGCTGATATTAATGGATCAATAAGCGCCGGTGCCGGTGGAGTCTCCCTTGCTGCGGTTACTTTAAGCGGCAATTCATCCATCAATGCCGCCGGACCAATCACCATTACCGGAGCGGTAAACGGTAATTCCGATCTAAGCATTGATTCCGGAGCCGGACTGCTTACTCTCACCGGTGCGACGTTTGGTCCCTTAATTAATAATCTGAGTCTGGCCACAACCAATAATCCGGCACCCCTGCTCCCGGCAATAGATATAGATAACGATCTGACTGTTAATTTTTCTGGTGATCCGACTGTCTGGAATGAAGGCGGTGTAACAATTGATGTAGCTGGTAATGCCAGTATTACATCCTTGAGCGCTATCGGCCTCAATTCGACTAATGCCGGTACAATACGGCTTGGATCATTCACTTTCAATGCTGTTAATATCACATTGAACGAAGATGATTCTACTGTTCTGTCTGGAGGTACTGCGGGGACAGACCTGACTGTTTCCTCAGGGATCGGTACTGCCGGGGCAATTACACAGACCGGAGCTATATCAGTTGGCAATGTAACATCGCTTACAGTGCAGAATAATCAGGATATCTTACTGACCACAGCAGGTAACAGTTTTACCGGAGATGTTACTTTTATTGCTTCTGCTGGAAATATCAACAATGTCCGGCTTAATGATGCAAATGATTTCAACATTCAGGCAGGGCTGAGTATTCTGGGTGAATTACTCCTGACTATCGGCGGAAATATTGATTTTCTCGGTGCATTTACCACAACTACCGGTCCTCTTAATCTTACGGCAACGGGAACAATTACTGCTCTCACAGGAGTTGGGGCGACTCTGACAGTTTCGGGAAACACGGTTTTGAGTGCCGGTAATGCTTCAGCGATAACTCTGGACGATGCGGGAAATAATTTTAACACATTGTCCGTTACCCAGGGGGGACTGACATACATCGTTGAATCAAATGGTATAACCCTTGGGAATATGATTCCCGGTGCCCAGGATTTACGGCTGGATGCTGGTGGTGCAGTGGGTCAGTCAGGCGGAACCGCTATTACCGCTGCGGGACTTCTGTTGGAGGGCGTCGGTCCCTATGAGCTGATGCAGGCCAATGATATTAACGATCTGGCGATCGACGTGACCAACCAGGTAGATTTCAATGACAGTGACGGTTTTAATCTGAATACGGTTCAGGGAGTGGCGTTAGCCCGATCCACCGGTGACGATCTGGTGCTGAGTTCCGGAGGCGCTGTGCTTCAGACAAATCCGATCAGTGCCACAGGGTTGTTACTTCGAGGAGCCGGTGCTTTTACGCTGAATAATGGTTCGAATGGAATAACGACACTGGCCTCGGATGCCACAGGCAATATCGCCTACACAGATACAGCGGGGATAACAGTGGGGTCTGTAACTCCTCAGACCGGTGGTGCGGTAAACGGGATTACATCGGGAGGAGCCGCAGTTACCCTGACCAGCAGTGCCGGTGGGATATTGTTAACCCAGGCGGTGAGTGTGGGAGCCGGAGCCTTGAACCTTTCGAGTACCGGAGGGGGAATCACCCAGAATGCGACTGGAGTGATAAGCAGCAGCGGCACGGCAACGATCAATTCGGCTGCCGGCGGTAATGTGATAACGCTGAATGCGGTGGCCAATGATTTCGGGACACTGGTATTGGACGGGACAACAGTATCGATCCTTGAGGCTAACGCTCTCACCCTGAACAATGTGAATGCGACGTTGTTCGATCTGGATTCGGGTGGTGCTGTCACCCAGGGCGGTGGAACCTCGATTCAGACGACGGATCTTCTTTTATCGGGAGCCGGTCCCTTTACGCTGACCCAGAGCAACAATGCGGTGACAATCGCCGGTAATGTAACCGGGGCCGTTACCTTTAGCGATGGAACGGCGAATCTGGATGTGGGAACCGTCAGCGGAACAATTGGTATCACGAGTACGAATGACACGGTAATCCTGACCACAACAGCCGGTAATATCACGGTGAGTGATGTGGTTGATACCGGAGCGGGGTTAGGCAATATCGAACTGACCTCAAGCGGGACCATTGGCCTGAATGCGGCGTTGACATCGGGCACCGGAGATATCGTTCTTGACGGTGGAGCAGCGGTGAGTCAGACGGTGGAGTTAAGTGGAGCGGGTTTACTTCTTCAGAGTGCCGGTCCCTTTACCCTCACCGATCCCCAGAACGATATCGCGTCATTGGCGGCAAACGCCGTGACGGGCCTGATAGATTACATTGATATAAACGGCTTCAATGTGGATACGGTTCAGGCAGTTGTCGGCATCACATCAACGGCCGATGTTAAGCTGACTGCCGGTGCGGCTGTGGGACAGACCGCCGGTGCTGTTATCACGTCTCCCGGTCTGCTACTTCTGGGTGCCGGTTCATATGAGCTGATGGAAGCTAATGACATCAACACTCTGGCTCTGAATGTCACCGGAGATGTGGATTTTCGGGATACCGACGGGTATACCCTGGGAACGGTTCAGGGGGTGGCCCTGGCAACTACAGGGGCTGATCTGGTGCTGAGTTCCGGAGGCGCTGTGCTTCAGACAAATCCGATCAGTGCCACAGGGTTGTTACTTCGAGGAGCCGGTGC
>QNBK01000372.1 GCA_003644105.1 Spirochaetota bacterium
AAATGAACATTAGGGTGATCTGCCAGTAGAGACATGGGAACGGATGAATCAGGTATCTTCTTTGAGATCATCAAAGTAGTGAGTCTCATTCCGAACGGATTGTCATGCCAGCCGGGGTGCCAGATTGAAATCTTTTCAGATTTCCATGTTTCAACTGGGCCTACGGTAAATGCTTTCGGGGGGATGTTTGTAACCACCCCGCCGCCGGAAGTTCTTGCATTCTGAATAATGGTCATCGGGTGAAGATCAACAGCTCTTGCACTTTGTTTTCTGAACTCTTCCGGGGACGGCGGGTTGTCCATGTATGCACCTTCCCTTTTCGGTGGATCGTTAAAGGCCCAATGTTTAACCTCTCCCTGTCCACCCTGCATAACCAGGCATTTAAACTCATTGTAGGATTCTGTATATTCCTTCAGATTATCATGATTTAGAAAATGAATATTTTTATCGGGCATTCGAAACCGTTTGTTGATCCTGGAAAAGCACAAATCCATGTCGGCCTTTGCAAAACTCAACGGGTTATCAGGAGACATGGCCTTCCCGTCCACATACCATTCATCCATTCCCCAGAAATGACCGTTTCTGATATCAAGTTCGAGGTCATTTACCATTTGAGCCACTAAAGGCAGCTGTTCTGTCGGCCCGATGGGACCGCAGATACCGGCTGGATTATCCGCAGTGCCCTTCATCCAGGAACTGATGTATTCAAGAGCTTCGGCATTAAAGAAAGACTCAATTGTATCGTAAAAGGATACATCGAACCCCGGTCTGGCCAGGCCTGCAAGATCCTCGGGAGTCAGCCCGGCCGCATCGTTCAGTATCTCATCATCCAGTGTTGTATAATCCCACCAACCGTTGGCAACCTTACTTTCTTTTCTCATTTTAATCTTCCTTGGTTTGGATGATATCATTGTGGAATCCGGAAAGATTTGTTTGTTTTTGCAAAATATTTATTTGTTCATTCCAGAAAATCCGGAAAGTAGCGCTTTCCCAGCCCGGAAGAGCGGCGATTTAATTCGAGAATTAATACTCACTCAGTTCTTCTTCCCCGAAAAGGTGCCGGGCAGCGGCCCGTGCCAGGGCGAGCATTTCCCGTTCTCCTGTATGTATTTTTACAGGGGCAATCCATTCTGTTCGTTCTTTTATCCAGTCGGATAGAGGGGGGTGGGGTAAGCCTCCGGTGAGAATAATAGCGTCCACCCGACCGTTTAAAACGGTAGCCATGGCACCGATCTCCTTGCTGATCTGATAGGCCAATGCCTGATACACTTCCAGCCAGGGTTGTTTCCCTGCAAGGGCATTCCGTTCAATTTCCAGTCCATCGTCGGTACCCAGATAGGCCAGAAGCCCCGATCGTCCGGTAAGTTCATTAATGGCTTCTTTTGCGTTTTTCCAGCGACCGGAATAACACATTTCCACCAGTGGTATCAGGGGTAGACCACCGCTGCGTTGAGGAGAGAACGGTCCGTCGTCCATGGCGTGGTTCACATCGATCAACCGGCCGTTTTCCATGGGACTCACCGAGATACCCCCGCCAAGATGGGCGATGATAAAACGGAAATCCTCCATGCGGCCCCCCATATCCTTTGCCGCTTCCCGGGCAACCGCCCTCATGTTCAGGGCGTGGAGCTGGCAGCGTCTGGGCAGTTCGGGATGGCCGGAATATCTGGCCAGGGGTTGGAACTGGTCTACTCCTACAGGGTCGGTAATCATGCAGGGTATTTCACGTGATGAGGCCAGATTATCGGCAATCAGTGCTCCCATGTTTGACGCATGGATTCCGTAGCGGGAGGAGAGTAAATCATCCTTCATTGTATCGCTGATACGGTAGGAACCGGCTTCGATGGGGCGGGTCAGGCCCCCGCGGCCGGAAACCGCATCAAGTTTCGGGTTTCCCGTATCTTTGAGAAAAGCCTCAACTGCCCGGCTTCTCAACTTCAGCTGATCGGCAGGTTCCGGATTATCTTCAAGTTCTTCGGGGCTATGTTTGACGTTGGAACTCTGAATCTCCCGGACATTCCAGGAATCATCCGCCTTAAAGATTGCGGCTTTTGTACTGGTGGAACCGGGATTTATTGTGAGTATGGTTTTCATAACAGATCTCCCAGAGGATTTCGTGGTTTGAGGAGCGTTGTATTGTCGAACAGACCGCCTCTTTCATCCGGCAGTATCGAATGAAATGGCTTTGCTTTGATTGCAGGATTATATTTATCCAGAAAATACTTCAGTAGATACGCGGCAGACCTGGCATCCGCCAGAGCATTATGGGCCCCATCATCGGCTAATCCCAGAAATTCTCTACAGGCTCCAAGAGATCTGGAGGGAAGAGCTTTCAGGTAGCGTCTGGCCATAACCAGGGTGCATACCGGAGTAACTAACGGCAGCTTTGTCCCGGATCGCCGGAACTCTTCCCGAAGAAAACCAAGGTCGAAGTTTGCATTGTGGGCCGCAATTACCGTACCGTCGAGTACAGTGGAGAGTTGATGCACAATATCCTGGAAACCGGGTGCATCCTTTACCATTTGATTGGTAATCCCGTGAACATGGGTGGCTTTTACCGGGGTATCAGGATTTATCAGAGAATCAAAAACAACTTCAACTTCTCCCGTCTCAGTCAGGCGAACAACGCCGATTTCCAGGACTCTATCGCCGCGTTTAGCCGACAGCCCGGTGGTTTCCACGTCAAGAACTGAAAAAATCATGCGGAACTGGTTCCCGCAGGGGCCGGATCCTGAAGGTTTGGAATATCTTCAATAATATATGCATTGATTAAAAACGGATCAGATTTTCGGTTTCTGGAAAGTCTCAGAGTTTCTCTGGTTTTCCCGTTTTCTCCACTTACTTCGAAAATAAAGGTGACGCTTTCTTTTCGTCCATTTCCCTCTATGGATACACGGCGGTTTGTTCCGGTACGTTTGTGAGAGATGTAAGAGCCGTAGGCCATTTCTTTTCTGGATATAAGAGCTTCAGCCTGGGCGGCAACTTTCTTGTCGGCGAAGTATTCAGACGGGAAAGTTGTATCTGAGCTGTGGATCTGGGAGTGATAAAACGCATCTGCAACACTTGATGCACTGCTTTGCCCGGGAATGAGCCCGCAGCTGTTTATCAGAGCGGTTATCATAATCAGGCCGGGTATAGTCCATCGCTTGAATTGGAACATGAATACAGAATAAACCAATTCAGTTATAAAAGGGATATGAATGGGATTAAAAAAATGTAACAGAGGGCCACCACCTCATCGTGATCGCCCACTGCATTGGTTCTAATCCCAATCAGTTGCCTTTTATTTATCGTGATAACTTCCGGCTATAGC
>QNBK01000373.1 GCA_003644105.1 Spirochaetota bacterium
AAGTGCCCGGTTCACCGTCAGCGAACTGCCCACACCTTCACGCCCGGTTGTAACCTCTCCCGCTTCTGGAGAAGATATCGACATGACCGGCCGGAGAAATCTTGTTTTCACCTGGCAGCCTGTTGACGGGGCTGATTTCTACGATATTGCGCTGTATGTTGAAGGTTCAGGATCGCCGATACTGAGAAAAACAGGAATTACCGGAACACGGTACGCCTTGAACAACCTGAGAATCCTGGATGTGGGGAATTTCATCCTCAGCATCCGGGCCCGGAGTGAATACGAGGATGTGGGTGTTACCCGCAGCAGCCCCCGGCTCAGGGTTCCCTTCTCTCTCTCGGTAAATATTGCCGACACGGCACCGACGATCCTCACCGACGAGCTGCAGTATGCCGAATAGGAAATGTGACAGAATACCCGGCTTCCCCTGTTTTTTTTTCCTGCTGACTTTCTTCATTGCTGCAGCAGGCCTGCAGGCACAGGACAGGATCGAGTGGGAAGCAGTAGAAGGAGCCCAATATTATCGTATTGAGTTTCGCCGGGATGGAACACTGGTACTGGAAACCCGTAGCGAAGAACCATCCCTCCCCCTTTTTCTCCCCGCCGGGATTTATGAGTTTCAGGTAACGGTTATCAACAGCTTCGGAAAGACAGCCACTCAAAGCGACTGGAGTCCTCTGAAAATTTCGGCTCCGATAACACCCTTTATCATCGATTTTTCCCCCCGGGAAATCCATGAGGGAGGGGAAAGCACCTTCAGCTCCAGAATCAGTGGTTTTGTACAAGGGCCCGAGCTATCCTCAACCTTTGCACTGGAAGATTCAGAAGGAAATCAAATTGAACTTGATTTCCAGAATCCCGGGTTATTACCAGAAGAAAAAAATAACAACTGGAATCAGATAACCCTGGAACTCGGAAGAAAAGCACCGGGCACCGGCTCCTGGGCCCTGATATTAACCAACCCCGACGGCCGTGAGAGCCGTATGGACAATGCCCTTACCGTTCTGGAAAGGCTGCGTCCGAAAATCCGTAAAATCAGCCCGAAAGAAATGGAAGCCGGCAGCAACAGCAGCATCACCATGGTGGAAATTACCGGCATGGAGGATGGTGCTGTTATCGAAATCAACGGCCCCTCGGATATCCCGGCCACCCTGCTGAAAAAAAATGAAGACGGAGTCCTGGAATACAGCCTGAACCTTGAAAACACCGTTCCCGGCTGGTATTCCATGGTTGTTACCAACCCATCAGGGGGCTTTGATGTCAGGGAAAAAGCTTTTGAAGTTCTCCCCCCTCCCCCCACCCCGGAGGAAATTGCCGCTGCCACAGCCCTGGATATAGATAAAAAAGAACCCCGGCCCATTCCCGAATACCCTGATTCTTTCGTTTTCGGCTGGCATTTCGCCTTTCCCATGGGTTCATCAAAGGAATACTACGAAAACAGTTATGCTGGATTTTCTCTCGCTTATTCACGGAATTTCAGCAACGATTTAATCAGGAGAATCCCCGTATTCAACGGACTATCCTGGGATATCACTTACAGCTACACCAATATTGAAACAACATTCCCTATCACAATCATCCACCTCAACCGTTCGAATTTCATCCTGGGACTCAGCTATGTCACTCCCTTCAACTTCCCTGTAAATCTCCTTCTCAAAGCCGGTCTGGGCATGGGATTCTCCATTTATACATCCCCGGAACACGATCGGGATGAATGGCTGGGTCCCTTCAGCTTGAGAGATCTTGATTCACTGGACTTCATTTCACGCTTCGGTGCCGGAGTCCGGTATGACATCAACCCCAGGTGGTACATCAACCTCAGCTGCGATTTCACCGCAACCTACTACTTGAGCCGTACCGTTTGGTCGGTACAGCCCGTACTGCAGGGAGGACGTCGATGGTAATCCGCCGAATCCTGCTCCTTATTTTTTTATTGACCTCTGCCGCCCTCAGTTTCGCCCAGGAATCTACCAGACTGGGCAGTACCGACGGCTCAATCACCATTAAATGGGAATCCCTTGATGCTTCATACCGCATCCAAATACGCCGGGACAATCAAATCTTCATCGATACCGAACAAACCGGCAATGAGCTTAAGCTGAACCTGGCCCCGGGGCTGTACGAGTATAGAATCCACGTTCTTAATCCCTTCAGTAAAGATATTTCGGTCTCTGAATGGCAGCCCCTGAACGTTGAAAGTTCCCGCATCCCCTACTTCCGTGTTCAGAATCCTCTGATTATCCGGGAAGGGGATTCCAGCATTGATTTCACAGTTGAATCTACTTTGATTCGGGAAGGAACCACTTTTACCCTTACAGACGGTGAGAGCCGTTTCCCCGGGGAGTGGCATCAGAATGGGAATCTTTACAGCGTTGATATACCAGCACCGGACATAGCTCCAGGGAGCTGGGATCTTGTTGCCGCCGACCCCTCGGGAAAAACTTTCACCCATCCCCAGGCCCTTACCGTCCGCCCCACCCGGTCTCCTGAAGTAAACGAAATGAACATCCGGGAACTGCCGCCTGAGGGCCTGGTGCCTATCACTATTGAAGGCCTGGCCTTCGATCCTGAAATGAGCGTCCGATTTGAAAGTAGCGAGGGTAAGCTGCAGGTTGTTACGGTGGAAGTTACCGAGGGAAACAAAGCACTGGTATACCTGGATTTGAACGATGCAAAACCTGGACAATACGATCTTATCCTTTCCAACCCTTCAGGTGAAGAAACTCAGATAGAAAAATCACTGACAATAACCGATCCGGTAGTGGAAGAAATTATACTGAAACAGCCCCGGTTTGAGTTCCAGATCGGGTATGCTCCGACAGTTATATTTGCTCCCGGAGGAGAGTCTCTGCCGGTTTTCCTGGGCTTTGAGTTTGCGTCATTGTTCCAATCCGGCTGGACAAAACCTTTTTTCAGAGGCCTGGGAGTGGAATTCAGAGCCTTCGGTGGTATGTCCGGGCCTGCCGATCCGGACAATTTCACATTTCACGGCATCGGCAGCCTGGACATATCGGGATACTACCGCCCCCTGGTAAAAGGCAAGGTGGCCCCGGTATTTCTCATGGGCATCGGAAATATATGGTCGGGTTATGCCAAACAACATGGAATCCATAACATCCTCTTCATCCGTACCGGAATCGGCATGGATATCGTAAACGAACGCAGACTCACCCGCATCGGATTGAACTTCAGTTTCGGAGCTGCCGGTGAAGACCTGTTTCCCATGGTGTCTCTGATGTACCGCCGGGGGCGGCGGTATTGATTCACAGAAAATACACTGAATTAAAAGGCAATAGACATGAAGAAACAGCA
>QNBK01000374.1 GCA_003644105.1 Spirochaetota bacterium
TTGAAACTCCACTTGAACATTTCTACCCCTTTACCAGGCAGTGCGAAGAGCGGTGCCTGCATAACATTTTTCCATTCTGCCAGGGGGAGCATTCCGGTAATCGTAGACAATAAATACCCGACTACAATACCTATAAGAACACAATAGAGTCTACTCTTACCCTTACTCCAGATATTGACTCCTATCATAGTCATGAGTATGACACTTGAAACAATAATGTGTTTTAGCACAAGTGGATCTCCCATTATTTCAATGCCGATAAATTTCGAAGCACCAATGGGAACGAGAGACACACCAACCATTAACACCACAACTCCGGTTACTTCTGTAGGAAACAGAAATCTTAGTTTGTGGACAATTCGTGAAAATAGTCCTTCAAATAAACCGGCAAAAAATGTCATGCCGTGCATTAGCGGAAGCCCCCCGGTCCATGCTGCCTGCAGCGATACCGAAAGATACGAGGGGCTGCAAAGATGCGGACAAAGATATCCGGATCCAACAGGTCCTTTCCTAAACGATTGAAGAACGGTACCAATACCGATTGCGATCATTGTATAAGCCACCATAGACTGTGCCTGGAGGAAAGAACAGCCAATTTCATGAACAATAACAACCGGTAACATTAATGTGCTCGACATGGTGAATATATGCTGAACTCCGAGAATAAGAGTAACAGGAAACGGTGGTTTTTCATCAACACCGTATATCAAATCTGTCGGTTTTTTTGCCATTTTCTACCTTAATTCATAACAATTTTCATTAAATTCATAAAAAATAATGCAAATTATAGTTTCATCCATATAGGATTTGCGAGAAAAAAAGTCGATCCCACAATATAATTTTTATTCTCTATCTTCACTTTCCTGATATAAACAAGCTTCTTAGAAGGCCGAACGGCTCCTGTTTCCGGCCGCATATACATGACCCAGGCTGTGTCCTGTTTTTTTAGTTTTTCAATCATCTCACGAACAACGTATCTTCCGATTGCATCTTTGAGATTAATCAAGCTCCTCCCGCTTTCGGTGGGAAATGCCGGATCAACAATTGCATTGCCTTTTTCATCGATAACAAAAATATATGTGCCACAAAAAACAAATCTGCTTGATTTATCACGAAAGGTATTAAAAGCAGCTGTGCCCTTTTTCTTAATAAGTTTTACAGCAGAATCAACAGCATCGATGATAAACTGTTTTTCCATGCGCATATTATAGAGTCCGCTGCCAATGATATATTCACGTTTTGAGGGAGTTGTAACTTTTGTAATATAGGAACTTTTCCAACTTGGAAATATATCTCCCGGCTCAATCCAAAAGTAATGTACCCAGCCTGAATCCGTTTTGCTTTCTGTAACTGTATTAATAAAATAACGGATGATAGGTTTACCGGAAATATCCTTCATATCAATAAGATTTTTGCCTTCCAATTCGGGAGTAACAGGATGAAATATATTTTTCCCGGACATATCATAGACAAAAAGATACCTGTTTTGTCTGAACCACTCACTTCCCTCATCAGAAAAATCTTTAAAGGCGTCTTCCCCTTTGTTTTTCAGTAATTCTGCCGCATTGTGAACATAAGAAACATGATTTTTTGTTTGCTTGTATCTATAGTTTGATTGGTTTTGATAAGCATAAACTGATACAGAAAGAAAGAATCCTGTTAATATACACACGTTGATAGATATTTTTTTGAAATTCATAATGATCAAAAATAAAAGATTAAAACATAAAACCATTTAAAATATTCCGCAGAAAATACACGGGTTTAAATCGTTCAATCAAATCCAACGAAGTTACGCTGTAATCACGTTCATCCACCACTGAACTACTCCCCGGCATTCGCCGGGCGCTTCGCGAACTACTCCACTACTCAACAAGCAGGGAAGCTTATGTTACTTTACAATCTCTTGCGGCTTTAGCGTTGCCGGTTATTGAAAGCGGTTTTCATTTTTTCTTGTTCGGCTTTTGAAACGCCGTATTTATCAGCATATTTTTGCCATTCATTTACAACGCTAACAACTTCAGCAATTATTTTATCTGCTTTTTTTTCTGATATTCTAAAATATCCGGCAACTTTTTTTGCGAGTTCAAGATCTAAACTATTATCATTTTCCGAAATGTTCAAGGATAAGCCGGTTGCAAACTCAACCGGATTAATATCATAAGCTGGAGCTAAAGTCCATCCTTTTTCAGTTAAGATAAATCCATGATTTCTCAAATGGTCATCTGAATTTGACACACAAATACTAAAAACTATTCTTCGCCAGAGTTCTTCCAAATTGTTGTCAACATTCACCCCGTTTTCCATTAAGAATTCCACTATTTCCAAATAACTTACTCCAATTTGCTCATTTGCTCCATCGTAGTACCCTAACATTGTCATCGCCGAAGAAAAATGCGCACGATTTCCGTAATTGTCCCTGTCAAATCGTTTCGATAAGAATGTATGATGTTTATTTGAAAGTTTAATTACTTTTGATTCAGCAACAATAATATTTGCCTCTTCAGCAAGTTCGTTCACAATTTTTTCCCACGCACCAACATTTTTATCATCATTTCTGCTTGGAAATTTTGCTATCCATAAATTATTTTCATTATCCAAAATCCCGGACTTCGGGCGCGCTCCGCCAAGAGAAGACCCCGGCGCTATCAACATATTCAACCATTTTATATATTCAGAATCATCAACTGCATCATTATTTTCTATTTCCAAACTTGCATGCTCTAAAGTTCTTAATGAACTCCAAGGCGGAATAGCAAGTTGTTCATCATCATTTAAATAAGGTCCTGTCTCACTAGTTTTAAATCGCATTGCTCCGACCCGTTGCTTATCAAACACACCAAGAAGATAATCTGATTCATACAATTGATTTTCCAACCGGTTTTCTTGTCGAGCTAATACCGCTTCCCGTCTTCTCATTAACATTCTTCCCCATCTATCCGGCGAAGAATCAAGAAACATTCCAAAATTACTTTTCGAATCAGTTAAATATTGATTACCGGGAAAAAATTGTAAGTCGGGGTCCAATATTGTCCCAAATTTATCGTTCAACCATTCTGCACTATATTCAAATGAGAAAATTTCTTTTCCTCTAATGGGACTAACAGAAAGTGTACCCATCAATTTTGCCGGTTCATTTTTACACCAGTCTGCATAAACAAATATTTTTTTTTGATTATTCTTCATTGACTTGGTGCTCGTTTCTTACGAATCAAATTCAGGTCTTGCAGTTTTTGACCCAAAATATCATCGCTTGCTATTTTTAAAAAATCTTTTTCCAATCCAAGCACTAATAAAACCTGAAA
>QNBK01000375.1 GCA_003644105.1 Spirochaetota bacterium
ACCTTCCCCTGATCCTCAGTCAACCACCGTCCAGGAGCCGTCGGGGTCGAAGGTCGTGATTTCGAATCCCCTATCCAAGGAGTCTTCGCCCAGATCCCTTTCGTAGATCGTCCCGTCTTGACCAGCGAGAAAGGTCATGATTCCCGAGTTACCGTAGTCCGCCGGCACGGCGATGGCCGCGAAACCCTCGGTGAGGTTCTTGCCGTCAAGGTAACTTCGCGCGCCGCCCGGCGCGTTCGGGCCCTGGGCCGTAAGAACCTTCCAGCGGTAGCCGCGCCAGGGGTCGCCGCCCTCCCGGCCATCTGCGTAGTCCCTCTCGCCTGCTGCGAAGCTCGCGAGTGGACTTTCAGGAGCGCCGTGGTCCGAGTCATGCGACCAGTAGAGGCCGTCGTGGGTCCCTTCTCGCGAGAAGAAACGCTGAGAGAACTCGAAACACTCGTCACCGTCCCAATCGTTATTCGCATACAGATGCTGAGCATCGACAAGAGCATGGAGTAACTCGATAGCGTCGAGTTCATTGCGGCCGACTTGCCGATTGATCATTTCCTCAACTCCCGTCGGGGAGTCAAAATGCCAGCGGCCTTGTTCTTCGACGAGGGGGATCGGAGCCGGCCATTCATGGTTGCCGACGACAACCTCAAGCTCCCCCCCTTCCATCGGTTCGATGCTCAACTTCTCCTCAACGAAGGCGGCGAATTTCGCGCGGCCCTGGCGGTCGGCCGAGGGGTCGCTGCTCACCAATACGTTCCGGTACTGCTCGCCCATGATCGCGACAAGCGCCTCCGAGTCGTCAGCGCGACAGGCCTCAGCCAGCGCCTCGACCGCCTGTTCGGGTGAGGCGAAGGTCCGCTGACCGTCTGCATCCTTACTTGGGGCGTTCATAAAACACGCGCTGGTTACAAGCAACAAAAACAGCATCGCCGGCGCCGCCCAGGGTCTCGCTCGCTGCAATTCGGTCCGATTGGGATTCGCCATTATGATTCCTTTTTCTCCACTTGCTTTCTTGGTTGTTCCGACCATCAGCGACGCCTTCCGCCCCTGCCCGCTGAGCGGCTTCTGCTCTGCCTCCCGCGGGCGCTGTCCTGGCGCGCACGCGAGCCGCGGTCCACATTGCTGAACGCGTCGTTACTTGGCTGTGGCCGCTTATCGTTCGCCTTGGGTTTGGTCTCGGCCCTTGGCGCATCCTTTCGGTCGGAAGGTGGATCCCAGTCCTTTTGCGCACTTACGCCAGTGTTTGTCTTTCCGCTTCGGAGAGCATCCTGCTCCGGCTTTTGGCGTGCTCTCCCTCCCTCTTGGAGCTGTCGACTGTTCTCGACTCCAGGATTCCTCTGTGAAAAAGAACGATCCGGATTCTTCTTTTCAAAATCGTTTTTCCTGCTCTTTTTCTGCAAGTCGACAGAAGTGTTGCTTTTCCTCACGGAAGTGTAGCTATAGCTGTTGTTTACGTTTACGTTGACGCGCACATTGGTGCGGTACCTGGGGGCTGGATAAGGCCTCCAGGGTCGGTAGTACGGAGGATGATATCCCCAATACCACGGCGAATGCCAAGGACTATAATAAGGTGCCCAGAAGATAGTGAAAATCACAGGCGGGTGGACGTAGACCGGCTCGCAGATATAGCCAGGTCCGTACATGTACACATCGCCGACAACCTGCACTTGGGTATCTCCACCGCTGTCTTTCTCGACCTCGATGGACGCCACATCCTGAAATTGGTCCTCGCCGACCACCGCTTGCAGTGCGATGTAGTGAGTATCCCCTTGAACTGTCTCCATGACACGGAGGTAATCCACCTCACCGTCACCGTTCATGTCCAGGTTGGTGAGTTGGGCCTCGGGGTCGTTCAGGCGTTGCTCGAAATCCTCAAGGTCCTTCGCTTCACCGAAAACGGAGGCGACCGCTTCGAGGTCGAGGTTGTCGCTGATGTCCTCGCTCTTCGCCTCGATTGTGGTCGAGTCTTGCGCCAAGACAGGGAAGGCCGTTAACAGCAAGAGGAGGAGGGTCATAACCGGAAGTCTCGTTTGCTTCATTCATTCATCTCTGTTTCTCCCGGAAGACAACGCTCTCGTCATTCCGAGGCGGTGCTCCGGGCGCGTGGGATTTTCGGTGACCCTGACATTGCAGGGTTTTGGCGGTCACTCCGGGTTGAATCGTACAAGAAAAAACCCGATTCCATTAAAGTGATTGAGTGGGCTTTGTCTCTCTCTCAATATATTATGGCCAGTCTCTCAATGAGGTGTCAAGCGGTAGGAGGACTGGGATTGCACGACGACGAGCAAGAAGTCGATCCAGATCCAGAACGGACCGGCCTCGAATACGCAGCCGAAATCGATCGCAGAATCGTGTTACCCTCCACGTTGAATTCGCAGTAGGTCCCACGGAAACCCTATAATGATCTGGATTGAATACAGTGAGGATTTGACCTTGAGCGAACCACACACCCTGATCTCTTCGACCAAGAGCCGCTCCGTGTCATGGGCAATGATCGCCTCGGCAGCGACCGCAGTCGTACTGGCCGGCGCGTGCGCCCCAGAACCCCCTCCTGAACCCAAACCGCCCACTGTGATCGTTGAGGAGGTCCGTCGCGAGACGGTACCCCTCTACACTGACTACGTGGGCCGAACCGAGGCCTCAAAATCGGTGGAAATCCGCGCTCGGGTTGACGGTTTCCTTGAGCGGCGCACCTTCCGGGAAGGTGGCTTGGTTCAAAAAGGTGATCTGCTGTTCGTCATTGACGCCTTGCCGTACGAGGCAAAGGTCCGACAATTGGAGGCGCAGGTGCAGCGGCGGGATGCAACGCTTGCCAAGACTCACCGTGATGTCGACCGCCTTGAGCCGTTGTACAAACGCAATGCCGCGAGCCGCCTGGACTTTGACAACGCCCTTTCGGCCCGTGAAGAGGCGGAGGCGGAGCTCGCATCAGCCAACGCCCAACTGGAACAGGCCCGGCTGGAACTGAGCTATACACGCATCAGCACGCCGATCACAGGCCTGGTTGGAGCACGAGAGGTCTCGATCGGCGCCTTGGTCGGTTCGAAAGGCACCTCGCTCTTGACGACGGTGCAGCAGACCGACCCGATGTGGGTGACGTTCAATATGACTGCTGAGGAATACCTCAAGGTGCAACGGGATATTCAGCGCCCGGAATCGCAGGACGACGAACCTGTAGACGTCGGAAGCCTGATCGAGATTCACCTTCCAGACGGCTCGCGCTATGAGTACTCGGGGGACATCGATTTCACCGATCCTGCGATCAACCCACGCACCGG
>QNBK01000376.1 GCA_003644105.1 Spirochaetota bacterium
AAATTGAGATACAGCTTTTTCATGGGAGATAACAATGGGTTCACTGCTCCGGTTACCCGAGCTCATTACAAGAACCTCAGTCTGCAGCTCTTTAAAAAGAAGGTAATGAAAGGGCATGTAGGGGAGCATAACTCCGATGGTATCAAGGCCGCTGTTTATCTGTTCCGGGAGGGAGTCTGGAATCTGCTTCAGCAGAACAACCGGACGCTGAACGGAGCTGAGCAATTTTTTTTCAGTTTCACTGAGAATGGCGAACCTTTGAATTGTATCGATATCCGGCATCATCAAGGCAAAGGGTTTTGATTCCCGGCGTTTTCGACGGCGTAATGTTTCTATCACATCGGGATCCATCCCGCTGCATACCAGGTGATATCCGCCCATTCCCATCAGGGCGATGATGCGGCCGGAGTCGATTAAGCCCGCAGAATAACGGATAATATTATCGATATCGGTGTTTTTTATTGACATATTGTTGATGAAGTATGCCGGGCCGCAACGAGTGCAGGCTATGGGCTGAGCATGAAATCTTCTGTCGTTAATATTAATAAATTCACTGCGGCATGTATTGCACATTGTAAACTCAGCCATAGTGGTTTTTTCCCTGTCATAGGGGATATCCCTGATGATTGAGAACCTCGGCCCGCAGTTGGTGCAGTTTATAAACGGATAGTTCAACCTTTCCGGCTGTTTTTTCATATCTTCCAGACAGTCATCGCAGACTGCCATATCCGGGCTGATGCGGGTAATGGAATTCGACTGTAAACTGCTTTTAACTATCTTAAATCCTGTATATAGGCATTTTGCCTCAGAGGTAACAGAAACAGATTGAATAATGGCAGCAGGCGGTACTCCGGTGTACTGCACATCGTGGATAAAGTTTTTTATTTTTATCTCTGTTCCCCGGGCATGAATATCAACACCGTTATCCGAATTCTCAACAGTTCCGCTTATTCCCTTTGATACTGCATTTCTATACACATGGGGGCGGAATCCGATTCCCTGAACCAGCCCTTCAATGTGAATCCTGATGTTTATATATTCAGCGTTCTGCATAAGCGGCTTAGAAATAAATATCGATAAAAAAAGAATGTTCTCTTGTTGCATCGATAATAGCATAGTATAATGCTAATAGACTGAGAAAGCACCAATTTCTTTGCATCCCGCCTGCTTTTCCTGCTGTTACTCACTTTGTTCTGAGTCAAATTATCACGAGGGTGTGTTATGAATGCAGGATTACGTTCAATCACTCAACGTTATGGCAACGACAATACCCGGCTTATGGATATCCTTTTGGATTACCAGGCAGAGCAGGGGTTTCTCTCTGAAACGGTAGTGGCTGAAATTGCCGATACCCTGGAAATGGCCGAGGTGGATGTTCAGCAGACCATCTCCTTCTATCATTTCTTTGAAGGTGAGTTTCACGGAAAGTACACGGTATATCTGAACGACAGTGTAGTTTCCGCCATGATGGGAAGGGACAGTATTGCAGAGTGTTTTGAACAGGAAGCCGGCATTCCCTTCAACACGGTTTCCGATGATGGAATAATCGGGCTTTTTGATACGGCGTGCATCGGTATGAGCGATCAGGAACCGGCTGCCATTATTAACGGTGTCGTTTTCACACGGCTTACGCCTTTCCGGGTCCGGGAACTTGTCAGAGACATGAAAGAGGGAAAGGATGTTGAAGAAATGCGGGTTGCCGAGTACGGCGAAAGCATGAACGACAGCCGATTTCTTAAAACCACCATTCACAACAACATTATGAAGCGGGGTGAGGTGATACTCTCGGATTATGAGCCCGGCTCTGCACTATCCAGAATCAAGACCGGTAAACTCAGTCCCGAAGATGTTATCAGAATTATAAAAGACTCGGGAATCCGCGGCCGGGGAGGGGCGGGTTTCCCCACCGGATTGAAATGGGAGTTCTGCCGCCGGGTTGAATCTGATACACGTTATATTTTCTGTAACGCCGACGAAGGGGAGCCTGGAACCTTTAAAGACCGTGTGATTCTTACTGAGTATCCACAATTGGTGTTTGAGGGAATGACTCTGGCTGCATACGCGGTAGGTGCATCCCAGGGTATCCTTTATATTCGTCACGAATACCGCTACATGAAGGCTTACCTGGAAAATCTCCTCTCCAATCTCCGGAGCGATGGCTGGCTCGGTAAGAATATCGGGGGTAAAAAGGGTTTTAACTTCGATATCCGCATTCAGTTCGGTGCTGGTGCTTACGTATGCGGTGAAGAATCGGCACTGATAGAGTCTGCCGAAGGAAAGCGCGGGGAACCTAGAGATCGGCCGCCTTTTCCTGTTGAGGTAGGCTACCTGAATCAGCCGACAGTGGTGAATAATGTTGAAACTCTCTGCTCCTGTGTGAAAATCATCAACAACGGAATTGACTGGTATCGCAACCTGGGTACTGAGAAGTCAACAGGAACCAAATTGCTCTGTGTTTCAGGAGACTGCCGCTACCCCGGTATCTATGAGATTGAATGGGGATTCAGTGTGAAGGATATCCTGGAGATGGTTGGTACCGATCTCAGTAACATACAGGCTGTACAGGTTGGCGGCCCATCAGGTTCATGTATCGGTCCTGATGATTTTAATCGGGAGCTGAGTTATGAAGACCTGGCCACCGGCGGTTCTCTGATTATTCTCAACAATTCCCGGAACCTGCTCAAAGATGTTGTTTTGAATTTTATGAATTTCTTCATCGAAGAGTCCTGTGGTTCCTGTGTTCCCTGCCGTGCATTAACCCGGATGTACAAAATTACTCTGGAAAAAATACTTGCAGGACACGGAAAGAAAAAAGATATCAAGGACATGCTTGACTGGGCCGTCATGATGAAAGCCAACCGATGCGGCCTGGGGCAGACTGCGGCAAATCCCATCCTGACAACTATTAAAAATTTCCGTGAGAAATATGAATCCCTGATTACAGAAGAGGAAACAGGGTATGTCAGCACTTTTGATCTGAACAAAGCCGTTCAGGACTACTGCGAGGCTGCCGATCGGGATGTTTATCAGGAAATGTTCGAGATGTAAGGGAGGTGTGAATGATGGCAAATCTGGTGGATTTCAAGATTGACGGCAAAGAATGTATGTCGGAAGAGGGTCAATACCTTCTTTCTGCAGCCAGGGACAACGGTGTCTACATACCTTCCCTATGCAACTACGAGGGCATAAAGCCCAAGGGCTCATGCCGGATGTGCACCGTCAGGGTGAACGGTAATCTTACGACAGCCTGTACAACCAGAGTTTTTGA
>QNBK01000377.1 GCA_003644105.1 Spirochaetota bacterium
ATTTAATTTAATGCAGGGCCAGTTTCTGGAGGGTGGGTTCGGCCAGATCCAGAAGGGTCTGGTTCAGTCTCTGCCCCCGGGACCAGCGGAACACGGGCATGGGAATAAAGAGTTTTCCGGAGGGAGCATAGGCCGGAAGGCGACGGCCCTCCCCTCCTCCATGGATGATCAGTTTTCCTTTTTCGCTCAGCCAATCTTTGAAGGAAGGGTTATTTGAATTTTTCCAGGCTTGTTCCAGGAGATAGGCAGTGCCACCGCCGGAGCCCAACTGAGCTCCAGGAGGATCGAAGGTGGCAAAGGAACGTGCGGCAACCTTCGGTTCACAGAACTCGAGGTTTCTGCACATGTTGGGAGGAAGGGATAGGAGGAGATCAAAATTATCGTTATGCATGTTTCTTCTGTTCAGAAATATACCAACGGTAGACTTTTCTGATACCGTCTTCCAACGTGGTTTTCGGTTTCCACCCCAGTTTCAGGATGCCGGATACGTCCATCACCTTCCTGGGTGTTCCGTTGGGTTTGGTATCATTCCGATTTAAAACAAAGCCATCTGGATATGACCGTTATCATAGTAGTTGGATTTCCGTGTGCCATTGAATTGAAGCATCACTCTAAGGATCAGCTAATAGTTTTTGCGATTTGCATATCAGAATGAATAAGTTGATTTACGATTAATGAAATATCACTTTTTTTTTCTTTCGCAATATTATTTACAAAGACAAAAACATCATCATCCAAATACACAGGTATGTTCAGTTTAACATTTGATTTATAAAATTTACCTTGCTCCCCATTAGAGAAATCATACCCTTTTTTCATTTTTTATACCCCACATAATGTTTCCTTTCTGCTTTTGTTGCTTTTCTTGATGAAAACAACCTGATGACTGTATTAAGTTTATCAATTTCTCTGAATGTATGAAAAACGACTATAAGTTTCCCCATTTCCGATAAACCTATAGAAATCCATCTATCTTCATACTCACTATGGTCATGGTCGTAAATAGAGATCATATACGGATCTTTGAAAACAGTAGCAGCCTCATTAAATGATATACCATGCTTTGATATATTTGATAATGCTTTTTGGTGGTTCCATTCAAAATCATATTTATATTTTAACATGATATTTTCCCACTTCTATCCCAGTCTTCTCAAAAGAATACCTTTCCCATATGAATATAAGCCAAAAC
Source organism: Spirochaetota bacterium (assembly GCA_003644105.1). Lineage (GTDB taxonomy): Bacteria > Spirochaetota > Spirochaetia > DSM-2461 > DSM-2461 > UBA2779. The sequence continues at coordinate 1,193 of QNBK01000377.1, forward strand.
TATCTCTTTTGCTGGAGAGAACCACTAAAACCTGAAAATAAAAACGCCCTTTTCGCTCATCAAGTTCCGAATATTATCTATTGATTTATCTATTATCAGATAGAAACCATTGGTAGACTTTTCTGATACCGTCTTCCAGAGTGGTTTTCGGTTTCCACCCCAGTTCCAGGATGCCGGATATATCCATTACCTTCCGGGGTGTCCCGTTTGGTTTGGTAGCATCCCATGTCACAGAACCGGTGAACCCGACAATTCTCTGGATGAGTTCAGCCAGGTTTCTGATGGTTAAATCTTCACCGGTGCCTATATTTACAAAACCCTCAGGCATCTGGGGAGCATCAACATGGTTCATCAGGAATACAAGGCCTTCGGCAAGGTCTTGTGAATAAAGAAACTCACGGTAAGGAGAACCGTCTCCCCAGAGTTCCACTTCAGTGTTATTAACTTTGGCTTCGTGAAACTTCCTGAGCATGGCCGGAAGCACATGGGATGTTTCCAGATTGAAATTATCGTTGGGACCATAGAGATTTGTCGGCATGGCCGAAATAAAGTTGGTTCCGTACTGATGGTTAAAAGAAGTACATAGTTTTATTGCCGCTATCTTGGCAATTGCGTAAGATTCGTTTGTGGGTTCAAGATATCCACTTAACAGAGCAGTTTCTTTCAAGGGCTGGTCTGCCAGTTTCGGGTAGATACAGGAACTACCCAGATTCAGGAGTTTTTTCACTCCAGTTTCTTTGGATGCTTTGATGATGTTGGATGCGATCATCAGATTATCGTAGATGAAGTCGCCCTTCATGGTGGAATTTGCCAGTATCCCCCCTACTCTGGCGGCGGCCAGAAAGACGAAATCGGGCTTTTCTTTTTCAAAAAAGGTGTTTACAGCGGACTGATTTCGTAAATCCAGTTCGGCGCTTCTTTTCATCAGAAGATTTTCATATCCCTGATTTTCCAGCTCACTGACGATGGCCCGGCCTACCAGACCGTTGTGCCCGGCAATGTATATTTTATCTTTTTTATTCATGAACAGCATTCACCTGAAAACCGCCGCTTAAAAGGTGTTTGTCCCGGCCGGCTTCCTCAAGGTCCGCATCAACCATCATGCTGACGAGCTCTTCCAGCTTGACTTTAGGTTCCCAGCCCAGCTTTTTTCGTGCTTTTTCCGGATTACCGCAGAGCTGCTCGACTTCGGCAGGTCTGAAATACCGTTTATCTACCGAAATGACTTCTTTCCCGGTCTTTGCATCCATGGCGACTTCATCAATACCGTTACCGGAGAAATCCAGCTCCATGCCTGCTCTGGAAAAGGCCAGGCGGGTAAATCCCCGCACCGATACCATTTTACCTGTGGCCAGTACATAATCATCAGACTCTTGCTGCTGAAGCATACGCCACATTCCCTCCACATAGTCACCGGCAAAACCCCAGTCACGAAGAGCATCCATATTGCCGAGATAAAGCTTTTCCTGAAGACCGTGTTTAATCCGGGCTGCGGCCCGGGTAATCTTCCGGGTAACGAAGGTTTCACCCCTGCGGGGGCTTTCGTGGTTGAAGAGTATCCCGTTGCTGGCATACATGCCGTAGGAATCCCGGTAATTCCTTACAATCCAGTAGGCGTAGAGCTTGGCCACACCGTAGGGACTCCGGGGATAAAAGGGCGTTGTTTCACTTTGTGGTACTTCCTGCACCTCTCCGTACATCTCCGAGGTGGAAGCCTGGTAAAACTTTATTTTTCGTGTGAGTCCCAGAAGTCTGACGGCTTCCAGCAATCGGAGGGTTCCCAGGGCATCGGTATCGGCGGTGTATTCAGGAACTTCGAAGGAGACTTTCACATGGGACTGGGCACCAAGGTTGTAAATTTCATCGGGCTGAACTTCCTGGATAATTCTGATGAGATTGGTTGAGTCTGTTAAATCCCCGTAATGAAGATGGAAATTCGGATTTTTCTCATGGGGGTCCTGATAAATATGGTCGACTCGCTCGGTATTGAAGCTTGAAGCTCTTCGCTTGATTCCGTGGACGCTGTAACCTTTCGAGAGGAGGAGTTCTGCAAGATAGGAGCCATCCTG
>QNBK01000378.1 GCA_003644105.1 Spirochaetota bacterium
GGATTATAATTGAGGTAAGGATTATATGAGGAAACGAAAACCCACCCACCCTGGTGTTGTGATTAAGGAAGATGTTCTAAAACCCTTAAAACTATCTGTTACCGACACTGCAGCAGATCTCGGTGTTACCAGAAAAACTTTATCTGAACTCATCAATGAGAAATCCTCATTAAGTCCTGATATGGCTGTTCGAATAGCCCGAGCGACTAAAACATCTCCCGAAAGCTGGATGAGCATGCAGCAAAAACTGGATTTATGGCAATCGGAGAATAAGAACTTTAACATTATCCCCTTTCCACAGAGAGTATCATCTGGTTCAGATATCCTTGAGGGTTGATCCGTAAGTCCTCTGTTATCCCTTCGAAAATAAAAGCTCCCTTTCCCCTTCCCCTTCCGGGGAAACGTCCCCCAGGATGCTATCCCCTTCCACAAAGTCCCCGGCCAGCAGCAGCTTGGCCAGAGGATTTTCCACAAGATCCCGAATGGCCCGTCGCAGGGGCCGGGCACCGAATGCCGGATCGTAACCTCTCTCGGAGATGAAATCTTTTGCCGCGTCCGAGAGCTCCAGGCTCATCCTCTTCTCTTCAAGACGCTCGGCCAGATGAGAAATCAGAATATCCAGGATGGAACGGATCTGTTCCTTCCCCAGGGATTCAAACACGATGGTTTCATCCACCCGGTTCAGGAACTCAGGTTTGAACGCCCCTTTAAGCCGCTCATCCAGAACGGCCCGGGTTTCATCGTTCACTCCGTTTTCCAGAATGACATCCGAACCCAGGTTGCTGGTCATGATGATAATCGAATGGCGGAAGTCCACCACCCGGCCCTGACTGTCGGTGAGCCGGCCGTCGTCCAGAAGCTGCAGAAGTATGTCGAATACATCGGGATGGGCCTTTTCTATTTCATCGAAGAGAACCACCGAATAGGGCCGACGGCGCACCGCCTCTGTCAGCTGTCCTCCTTCGTCATAACCGACATACCCCGGGGGGGCTCCCACAAGCCGGGAAACGGCGAATTTTTCCATGTACTCACTCATATCGATGCGGGTGAGAGATTTCTCATCATCAAAGAGAAAGGCTGCCAGGGTTCGAGCCAGTTCTGTTTTCCCCACCCCTGTGGGTCCCAGGAATATAAATGACCCCAACGGCCGGCCGGGATCGGATAAACCGCTGCGGTTCCGCCGGACAGCATCGGCAACGGATTCAACGGCATGGTCCTGCCCCACTACCCTCTTACGGAGTATGGTTTCCAGTTCCAGGTATTTTTCCCGCTCCGAGGCCATCATCTTGGCCACGGGGATTCCCGTCCAGGCCGAAACCACCCGGGCAATATCCTCTTCGGCAATCTCCTCCCGGAGCAGACTGTTATCCCCCTGGAGGGATTTCAGACGTTCGGTCTTTGCCTCAAGAGCAGCCTGGGCTTCGGGCAGCTTCCCGTGAAGTATCTCCGCTGCCAGACTTAGATTTCCTTCCCTTTCGGCCTTGGAAGCCTGAACGTGAAGCTCTTCCAGCTTCTGCTTGATCGCCCGAATCTCTTCGATAGCCCCTTTTTCATTTTCCCACTGAGCTTTCAGAGCATCCCGTTCAGCAGTCAGGTCTGCCAGTTCCCGACCGAGAATCGACAGCCGTTCGATGGAGGCCGCATCATCTTCCCGGTCCAGGGACTGCTTTTCAATCTGCATCTGGAGGATTTTACGTTCAAGGACATCCAGCTCCACCGGCTGGCTTTCGATTTCCATCTTCACCAGACTGGCAGCTTCATCCACAAGATCGATGGCCTTATCCGGGAGGAAACGGCCGGTGATGTAACGGTCTGATAAGGATGCTGCGGCAATCAGGGCTTCGTCCCGGATTCTCACCCCGTGATGCACCTCGTAACGTTCCCGGAGCCCCCGGAGTATAGCCACAGTATCTTCAACCGAAGGCTCTGAAACCATCACCTGCTGGAAGCGGCGTTCAAAGGCCGCATCTTTTTCAATATGCTTGCGGTACTCATCAAGAGTTGTCGCTCCGATGGTCCGCAGTTCCCCACGGGCCAGAGCGGGTTTGAGGAGGTTGGACGCATCAGTCCCCCCTTCGACAGCTCCGGCACCCATCACCGTGTGAAGTTCATCAATAAAGAGGATAATACTGCCGTCACTGGAGGTTACTTCCTTAATCACGCTTTTAAGGCGCTCCTCAAACTCCCCCCGGAACTTCGCCCCGGCCACCAGGGAGCCCATATCCAGTACAAGAAGACGCTTCCCTTTGAGAGAATCAGGGACATCACCTTCAACGATACGCCCGGCCAGCCCCTCGACGATGGCGGTTTTTCCGGTCCCGGGTTCTCCGATGAGCACCGGGTTGTTTTTAGTACGCCGGCTTAACACCTGCATCACCCGTCTTACCTCATCGTCCCGGCCGATCACCGGATCCAGTTTACCCTGCCGGGCCCGCTGAGTGAGGTCAATTGTGTACTTTTCCAAAGAGCGGAACTTGCCCTCGGGGTCTTGATCGGTAACCCGCTGCCCACCCCGGACTTCCTTCAATGCGGATAAAAGTGCATTGTAATTCGCACCGTGTTTCGTCAATAAATCGGTTACAACACCTTTGCCCGAGGACATGGCCAGAAGGAAATGCTCCACCGAGATGTATTCATCTTTGAGTTTATCCGCCTCTTTCTCCGCCGAACGCATCAGCTTTGCGGCAGCCGGACTCATACTCACCTGGACGGTATCCCCATAGGCCCGGGGCTTTTTTTCCAGAAGACCCTGGAGCTCAGAATCCAGTTGAGAGGGTGTTACCCCCAGACGGGAAAGAAGATGGGGAACGATGCCGTCTTCCTGACGAATCAGAGAGGCCAGGATATGTTCGACATCCAGTTGTGTGTGTCCGGCATCATCGGCGATGCGGCCGGCGGCTTCCAGAGCCTCACGGCTCTTGATGGTGTAACGGTCCTGCATGATTTTTACATCCTCCGGGTATAAAATAATCATCAGAAAGATTGAGGGCAAATGAAGACTTACTTATGGCAACCCTGAAATTAATGCTATAATAAGCCTCGTGGAAATGACAGTATCTGTTTGTAAATTGCATGAAAATGACTCTCAGAAAAATAAGGAAGACCTATATATTCAAGATCCAGAGAAAACCCTCGATCTTCTCGAAAGACTCCGCGTTGAGTCAGGGAAATTTCTTTATGAATACCCAGCCCGATTTCGAAGAGTTATTGAAGTTACTCGAAGGATTCAGGATATGGCGGATATTGAAAAAC
>QNBK01000379.1 GCA_003644105.1 Spirochaetota bacterium
CAGGCTCTGGATGCCGGGTTCAAGGTGGCCGATGCCTGGAGGCTGCTGGAAGCTGTCCGGGCTGAATCGGATATCCCGGTTTTTGTGATGAGTTATGCCAGCCTGGTGGTTACCCCCGGGGTGGAGAAATTTGTACGCCGGGCGAAGGCTGCCGGTGCCTCGGGGTTGATTATTCCCGATCTGGTGCACGGGTCTGATGAGGGACTCTTTGCAGCGGCGGCTGAGGCCGGGTGCCCGGCTGTTCCTGTGGTGGTGCCGTGGGTTTCCGATGAAAGGCTGGATGAGATACTCACCGAGCCCATTGACTGGATCTATGTGGCCCTGCGCAGCGGAATCACCGGGACTTACACCGAATTCGGGGTGGAGCAGGAGGAATTTCTGGCGAAGTTCCGGCAGATGTGCAATGCGCCAAGGGTGATGGCGGGCTTTGGAATCCAGGATGCGGCCCAGGTGTCTGCTGTTGTTGAAATGGCGGATGCGGCAATTGTGGGATCGGCTCTGGTGAGGGCGATTGACGAAGCCTGGACAGAAGGCGGCGGGGATTCAGCCGTTGTCGGGGAAGTTGTCCGGGTGATGGTGGAGAAGCTTCGTGGTAATTAATCCTGCCTGTCAAGAATATCTGAAATCACCTGTTCCACCATATATACCGGAAAAGAATCAAGGGTGTAGGTTATGCGGTCTGTTCCTTTTTTCGTACGTACATCAGCAGAGACTGTTTGCTGTGAGGGCGGATTTGCATCGAATCGAAGGGCTTTACCTGACCCTTTGGAATACATGAATTGATGAAGAGACCTTATGGCCCCGGCCTTTCCTGATTTCACCTCGATTGGAATAATTTCCGCACCGTTGTTAATAACAAAATCCACCTCGGCGTTCCCGGACCGGCCCTCCCTGAGCCAGTAATGCAGTTCCGGTGCTTCTATACCTCGTTCCCTGCTGAATAGATGTTGTGCGACAAATTGCTCTGTCAGCTTTCCTGAATTTATGAGATTTGACGGATCCAGCTGAAAGTCTCTCCATTTCATTCCCTGCATATAGGAGGATAGGCCGGTATCCATGAAATAACACTTATAAACCTTTTTATTTTCGCCGGATTTCAATGGTATTCCAGAGCAATCCGAATGGTACACAGGAAAGGCTATGCGGGCTTTAATCAGGCAGTCCAGGGATTCTTTCAGATCTCGGGCCTGATTGTTTTTTGATATATTGGAATATTTAATCTTTTCTCCGGAATGAACAGGGACGTAGTCAAATAATGTTTCAATTCTTTCGATGTTTCGTTTTCCATATTTCCCGAAATCGTAACGGAAGGTTTGAACAATTGAACGGTGAACATCTCTGGCTCCTTTCAGGCCGCCGCCCTGCAGATTTGAGCTTACAGCTTCGGGCATACCTCCTACAAACATGAATTCTTTCCATAACGCCTGAAGTTTTTCATGAGCAGTTGTTGGTATTTCACCTTCTTTTGAAGCCTCGGCAAGGGATTCAAGCAGCAATGATTCATCCCCGGCCATTAGTACTTCTTTAAAGGTCATAGGATAAAGGTGGTAGAACTGAACCCGACCGACAGGCATGGAATACCCTGTATTGTTTAATGTGAATTCAAGTAATGAACCCGCTGCGATAACAGGTATTTGTGGTACTTCTTCGTAAAAATACCGTAAAGCTGTAATGGCTGCCGGGTTTTCCTGTATCTCATCAATGAATAAAAGTGAATCCGGCGTAATATGTTTGTTTGCAATGAGTTCGATTTCCCTGATAATTATATTTACCTGATTGGTTTTCCAGAAATTGCTTTTTCCTGATTGTTCTAAATTGATTTCAACAAGGTGCAGGCCTTTTCCCGCAGCAAAGTTGCGAACCAGTGTGGATTTTCCCACCTGTCTTGCACCTCGAATGATTAGAGGCTTTCGGTTAGAGCTTGAAATCCATGCATCAAGGAAGATTTCGGCGTCTCTTTTCATTCTCCCAGTTTAATGCTTTTGAATAAAATTGACCATAATATTCTTCATTTAAAGAAGAAAAAACACCTGTAAAACGTAAAATTCATCGATCTGTCTATACTCTACATACTTATAAAGTTTCTCACCTTGCCTCTACATATAACTATAACTATATTAAACAAAGTAATTTGACACTATCCGAAAGAGGTATTCCATGGCCTATAGAATTGATGCCGATGTATGTATTGTCTGCGGTGCCTGTGAGCCGGTCTGTCCGGCAGAGTGTATTTCCGTTCGGGATGACGGTAAACGTGTAATTGATGAAGATGCCTGTGTGGATTGCGGCCTGTGTGCTGAGGTTTGTCCTGTTCAATGCATTTCACAGATTGACTGAGGTTGACTGATGGTTATACTTGGTAAAACAAAGATAAAAGATGCTCTGGATGCCCATCCTGAGCTGAAAAAACTGCTTCTCACCCTCTCTCCCAAATTTGAGAAACTCAACAACAAGCTCATTTTCAACACCGTCGGCCGCTGGGCCACTTTCAACGACGTGGCCAGGATGGGAGATCTTTCTGTCTGTGTTATACTGCATAAGCTGAACGAAGCCACCGGATCTGTTGCTGAACTGGAGCGGGTATTTCCGGAATGCATCAATGCTGTACCTCCGCCTCCGGAAATGGAAAAGCCCGAATGGGTGAATTCCGTCCGTCAGCTGATAGTTCTGGACGTGCGCAGCAGGGATGATTTTTTCTTCACGGATATTATGCGGCAGCTCGGGGCTCTGAAACCCGACTCTGCACTGAAAGTTATAAACTCCTTTTATCCTGCCCCTCTGATCGGGATGCTGAAGGAAGAGGGGTATGAATTCTATAGTGAAACAGTTTCCCCTGATGAAATAAACCTGTTTGCCCTTTATCGGGATAAGAATGAAGATCCGGATAAGAACTGGCAGGAAAGAAAGGAATCCTTCGAGGATTTTGATGTTCGAAAAAGCCAGGAAGATCCCTTTGGTGCGATAATTAAAAAGGCCCAGGATACTCTTCCGGGCACCGGTTTTAAACTTGTTCAGAAATTTGAACCCATTCCGTTAATCAACATGCTCCTTCCTCTGGATTTTGAGTATGAGACGGTAAAGAAAGATTTCTTTGAATACCATATCTATTTCTATAAGAAGGCCAACGTCCCCGAGGAGTCCCAGGTTGCCTCAGGGGATAAAATACCTGTTGTGATACAGGCGGCTACTCCGGTGGTTCTGCCCATCGTTCTTCATCTGCTGAAATC
>QNBK01000380.1 GCA_003644105.1 Spirochaetota bacterium
GCTGTCGTGGGCCACCGAGTAATTCATGATGCCCAGGGGCATGGCGAAGTAGCGTACACCCAGGCGGCTGATATCGTTGAACTTTTCGTAGAGAGCCGACACCTGGTGCCCGTGATAAATCAGGACCGGGTATTCCAGACCTGTGAGTCTGATAACCGTATCCATTTTATAGGGGTTGTTACCTTTCAAATCCATAATCAGCCGGGCATCGTGGTTTCCCACGGTTTTGATAAGCTTATCGTCCCGGGCGAAGAGGTCAAATAGATTATAAATCTTCTTCCATGCATGAAACACCTGCCGGCAGGTGAACTTGTGCAGCTCCTCGGTATCCCCGTTGAGAATAAGGCTGTAGCCGCCCTTCTGATAATACTCGGAGAGTACCGTGTGAAAGAGAGCGGAGTTCCGGGCAAAATCATCCCGCCGGGTTCCATTCCCCATGTGGAGGTCTGAGAAGATAACTGTTTTTTCATCGGGGTTGTAGGGGATATCCCGGGCATTTGAGAGGTGGAGTGAAAATTTCCGGACGTTCTTTTCTTTCAATTCGGAGGTCCGAACCACTTGTCCAGCTCCGGAGGAGCCGCAGGCCGTCCATCTGTGACACAGGCGGCGGTCATCAGGGCCTTTACCGCCACATCTTCATCGGGAAGTATCAGTATCTCCTGTTCGAAATAGAGGCGGAATTTTCCCTTGCGCACCGGGTTTGCCGTTACCTTCACCATCATTCCCGGCTTCAGAGGGCGGAAGTAGTCCAGTTCAGCCCGGCGGATAACAAGGTCGATTCCCCGTTTGCCCAGTTCCAGCCAGTCCAGTCCGGTTGAAAGCCCGTATTCGTGGCGAGCATGCTGGAGGTAGTTCAGGTAAACGGCATTGTTCACGATGCCCTGCTGATCGCACTCGTAATCACGGATTTTGAACTCGATTGAAAACATGGGTTAAGCATAACCGGGGGCGGGGGATTGTACTAGAATGAGTCGGGGAAATGTGGAGCTTCAAATGACCTGTACGACCTGTAAAACAGGAACATATAAATCCGGTACGGCAACCGTTGTACTGAAAAAAGAAGATTCAACAATCATCATCAAACAGGTTCCAGCGGAAATCTGTGATCAATATGGTGAATATATTCTCTCATCAGGAATTACAAAAATTGTTCTAGAGATGGCCGATGAGGCTTGGAGAAAAGGTTCCGAGGCTGAAATTCGATGGTTTGCGGCTTGAGGCAAAGGCTGGAAAAAAACCGGCCATTCTACTGAAAGAAGTAATGACCGGCCTGATATTAATCCTGATAATAAGTCTGAGAATTCGAGAACTCATCCTGATCCAGAAGATTTCCGGCAGCGGCGGCAGAGGTCATCCAAAAAACAAGAAAGTTGACAATGTATATACATATATATTAAGGTGTCTTTTGAGGAGCTACAACTGGGTGGTTCCGTTTCTGATAGATGAACAGGAACGGATCGTGTTGAAGACCGCTTTTCCGAGCTGTAAATATCACAAACTTTATGGAGGTTCAAATTGATTCCTCTCGACGAAGAAGAACAGAGAATTGAAGATGAAGCTGAACAGATGGTACCTGTTTCCGGTAAAGAAAAAGCCCGTATCGAGGCTATTCTCGTACATGCCAGGAAGAACCGGGCCATCAGTCTCCGCATTGCCGAATACGATCTGGAAGGGCTGAAGAAAAGGGCTGAGGAGGAGGGCATGCCCTACCAGACCCTCATCAGCACCATACTCCACAAGTACGTCACCGATCAGCTGGTGGATAAACGGGAAGTGTACAAAACGGTGAGCCTCGCCAGGGAGGCGGTGGTGGATTTCGGTATTTCGCAGCCGGAGAAATGATAAGGGTGAATTATGGCAAGGCCGCGGCGCAGGATTAAAACGGAAACACACATCGACACATTCCGGACATTCTCTGATGAGTATCTGAGTGTCACCCGTGGTCTTTTTACCCCGGTTATACGTAAACGGGGTAAGTCTTATTTTGACAATCAGCGGGTAAGATTTGATTCACTTGATGAAACCGGGGTGAATTTCAGGGCTCAAGGAAATGCCGGCCGTTATTATTCGGTGTTTCTCAGCGGCCGGAATATCAGCCTTTCATCCTGTGACTGTCCCTTCACCGGTTACTGCAAGCATATCTGGGCGGCTCTTTTAACGGCGGTGGATGAGGGAATACCTCTGGGTCTTGAGGAGCCGGATGAGTTTTTTTCCGAAAGTTCCGATTTTCCGGGGGAACCGAAAACTTCGGCAATCTCAGAATTACCGGAAAGGAAATCCTGGGTAGCTTCCATGCTCAGGGATCCGATTTCTCCCCGGATTAAGGAATCGAAGAAACAGTATCAGCTTATCTTTCTGATGGGGGTTTACGGAATTCGTTTCCGGAATCCGGAGATTTATGTCCGCCCGTCTCTTCGTTATATCAAGAAGAACGGAGACCCCGGCGCAGTAAGCGAATTTCGGGATAGCGCAGCTCTCAAGGATCCAGGATCAGCGGAGCTGATGCTGCTGAATGCCTGCCTGAGGTATGAAGGGAAAAGGCTGGATCTCCACACGGCTCTGGGTTATTTTCTGGGGGAACAGGGTATTACGGTATATAAGGATAGTCCTAAGGATTCGGTTAAGATACGTTTCTTACGGCCTGAGAAAATAGAGGTGGATTTTGAGCCGGAATATCTTGATGGTGAGGTTCTTTTTCATCCGCTGATTATTCTGAAGTCATCTGGAGAAGAAGATTGTACACTGCTTCCAGATTACTGTTCTTTTGATTTTCAGGGAGCCAGGAAATTCCTGTTTTATCCCCTTACAGGAATTCTGGCTCTGATTCCCCTGTCCGATCTTCGGGAAATCCGGATACTGGATTTATTGGGAAACACCCACCACAAATGGCAGCCCGGAGATATTGATGAGCTCATTGAGAGAATGCCCGAGGGTATTATCAGCCCGGCTGAGATTTCCACGGATGTCCGTATTACAGAAGGGAAACCGGGAATTATCCTGGAAATTCTTGATATGGGAAAATCGCTTATCCTCACTTTCAGTTTTGATGAATCTGATTTCCCGGATGTTAACGCTGTTCGGCATGATGAGGGTTATTGGGAGCTGAGCACCATTAACTATGAGTCAGCGGTGGATGAGGCCCGGAATATAGCTGAGAATATCGGCGGAATTATGGATGAGGTCAGCCATCTCCGGTTGGATATTCCTTTGAGTGAA
>QNBK01000381.1 GCA_003644105.1 Spirochaetota bacterium
ATCCCTACTGAACGGAGAAGTTTCTACACAATTATATCTGGAAATGTTTGAGCGATAAAGAGCGAATCCATCATGATGTTTACTCGTGAAAACGATATATTTCATACCCGTTTCTTTGGCCAGTTTAACAATAGCTTCAGCATCAAAACCTGTTGGGTCAAACTCACATGCCAGATGTCGATATACAGGGAGCGGTATATTTAAATCATGTAAAATCCACTCTGCGATGTTCTCGGTTTTCCGATTGTCATATTCTCCTGCAAGCAAAGAATATAAACCCCAATGGATAAACAATCCAAACTTCGCTTCATTCCACCAACGCTCTACTGTGTATTCCATAGCCATTCCTTCTTCAGGTATCAATCTTATTTGTGATAAGGCTATTGAGAGCTTTCAAATCAAACTGGAATATATATTCGTGTGCGGCAATAGCAAACGTAAGTTGTCCATGCTCAATAGCATTAGCAATATCCAAATGATATGGAACTGTTTTAAGCCATGACTCCGATGCATTGCCAAGCATTCCCGTGTAATTATTCAGCGAGTCAATTAAAGAAAGAACAACCTGAGAGAGCGTCTCACTACCGCCACAATCGAGCAATGCTATATGATATTCACGATCTATTTCTATGGAAAATATTCCTTCTTCAGCCAGGGCACAATGTCTGAGTGCAATTTCCTTCAAGATAGCTATCTGCTCAGTAGTAACTATCTCAAAGGCTCTGCGGATGGCCAGCCGTTCAAGACAGATTTTCATTTCTAGAAGATCTTTATAATTGACGCTCATAAGTTTCAGTTGAATCGATTTAGCGGAAACTTCTTTTTTTACAAAGGAACCTTTCCCGGTAATTCGCTCGACAAGATTTTCATTTTCCAGTAAATGCATCCCTAAACGAACTGAGTTTCTCCCAACTGAAAACTTCTCTGCAAGTTGCCGTTCAGATGGCAGCTTATCACCAGGCTTTAGACCATTCTGATGGATATAACTGATAATTGCATCAGTCACTTTCTGATGTAGAAGATCCTTGGGTATCGGCTTTATTGGTTGATTTATTTCCATCATTTCTTCAAAATATAATTATTCTTTTACTGCACCGGCAGTAAGCCCTTCAACAACATATTTTTGCATGAACGCGAACATAATAGCAGTTGGAAGTAGGGCACAAAAGCCTCCAGCCATCAGAACTCCCCACTTAACATCATATTTACCGATTAATGATTTGAGGCCAACAGGAATAGTCCATAAATTAGATGTATTAATAAAAATTGTTCCCGCAATAAGCTCGTTCCAGGCTCCAATAAAGGCAAAAACGAATACCGCTACAATTCCTGGGAACATTACAGGAAGGACGATTCGCATTAAGGTAGACATTGTTGAACATCCATCAACGTGTGCCGCTTCTTCAAGTGTATAAGGAATACGCTCAAAAAAACTTCGCATAGTAATGACGCAGAACGGAAGATTTGTTATAAGATAGAAGATGAATAAGCCTAGCCTGGTATTAATTAACCCCATCTTTGAAAAAATTATATATAAAGGAATAATTACCAGTATTGCTGGGATCATTTGGGTTACCAAGAAGAAAAGCAGCATTGTATCTTTCCCCTTAAATTTATACCTAGCAAGACCATACCCACCAAAAATAGATAGTATTGTGACACAAAAACCAGTGCTGGTTGAAACAATGAGACTGTTGATTAACATACTGCGGTAATTGTAAAGTTTGAATAATTGTTCATAATTATCAATTGTAATTTTTTTTGGGAAATATGTGACTTCCTGAGTATTTATAATCTCTTTATTGGTTTTAATTGAGGTAATCACCATCCAATAAATTGGAAGAACAACCAAAAGAAAAAAGAAAATTAGCAATATTGTTCTTCCTGTGCCCCAAAAATATATTTTGATATTGTGATTCATTAAAAATCACCTGCCTTGTTGTAATGAGTAGCTTTTAAAAATATTGTTTCATAAACAATCAATACCACTATCAACATAACACCTAATGATGAAGCAAGACCAAAATCATAACTTGAAAATGCTTTCGTATACATATAAGACGGAAGAGTTTGAGAATAGTTCGCTGGGCCCCCGTTTGTAATTACAACAATTAGATCAAAAGAGTTGAATATCCAGATTGTTCGCAAAAGGATTGTTACTATTAGTGTGGGTTTAATATAAGGAAATGTAATACTGATGAATCGACGAATTGGGCCGCAACCATCAATGTATGATGCCTCAAAAACATCTGCCGGGATTGACTGCATGGAGGCCAATATCATTATACCGAAGAACGGTATTCCTATCCATATCATCGCAATGATTACGACCAGCAATGAGAGGCCAGGCGTTCCAAGCCAAGCTATTTTTTCCGTAATAAGTCCTGCGTTAATCAGGAGATTATTTATGATACCGTATTCCCCATTAAAAGACCAACGTTGAATTAAGCCAATTACGAAAGCTGAGAAGGCCCAAGGTAAAAAAACAATAGCATGATAAAGGCCTCTAAATGGGAAAGGTTTCTTCAAGGTAAGTGCCAGTATTAGACCTAGAAGCACTTGTCCTGTGACTGAGGCAATGACATAAAAGAATGAATTTCTAATTATAAGCCAAATATCTGAATCAGAGAATAACTTCTTAAAGTTGTCAAACCCATTAAAATATATATTCCCTGGAGTGGAAAGATTATAATGTTGGAAGGACATTATAAAACTATTAATCAGCGGGTATCCAAACATAAATACAAGCAGTATTAGGGTTGGAAGAAGAAATAAATATGGATCTTTTCTCCTTTTTAGTTTTATATTTTTCGTAGAGCTATTTTGTTTTCTAGATAGCTTACTTATAAATATAATTCCAGCAACACACAGTATAAGGACTCCAATTAAATACAAAATAAGTAATCCCATGAAACCTCTTTCTCAATATTGTATTAATACTCTCTTAAACCTAATTAATTATTATGATTTTCCGATAACTTCATTTCAAACGAGGAGATCCCCTATGTATTCGGAGCATCCGACGTTGTTGTGTATCCACACTATCATGAAGATCGGTCTGCCTCTGGTTCTCTTCATCTCGCGATAGGGGCAAATAAACCTGTTATCGCTTATAGAGTACCGAAGTTTGAGGTGGTCAAAAATATCTCTGACGAACTGCTTATTCTCCCGGGTAACGTATCTGGAATTGCACAAACTGCTATTCGCCTTTTTA
>QNBK01000382.1 GCA_003644105.1 Spirochaetota bacterium
ATTGACGGTATAATTACCAATAAACCCTTTCTTTTGAAAAAGGTATTAGCTTCAACTAAACTGCAGGAATCCTGAAATGAAGAAGCATGAGAAAACATTTGTAATAGACACCAATGTACTCATTCATCGTCCGGATGCTTTTCTATCCTTCAGAGAGGCTCTGGTTGTAATCCCATTGTGGGTTTTTGAGGAACTGGATAACTTAAAGCGGGATCTTGCCGGTCGTGGACGAAGTGCACGCCAGGCTATCCGCCATATTAACGATTATTCCAAGAAAGGAAATCTGCAGACCGGGGTAAAACTGCCTACTGGAGGAACCCTGATAGTAGGTTTGGATCAGGATGCCAATATTCCCAAGGATTTTTCTCTTGAAAAGATGGATAATAAAATTATTCTCTGTGCTCTTTCATATCTGCAGACAGGGCATGAAGTTTTTTTTGTATCCAAAGATATCAATGCACGCATTAAGGCCGCTGTTCTCGGTTTGAAAGCTGTTGACTATGAAAATAACAAAGTAAGTATGGAATTCCTCTATGAGGGTGTTATAGAGAGTTCTGCAACAGAAGAAAATCTTACAGGTTTTCAGAAATCCGGTGTTATGGAATGGGATGGTCGTGCTCTGATGCCGAACCAGTATGTTTTATTCAGACCGGTGAAGGATGATAAGAAAACCGTTCATATCGGAAGACAGACAGGAGAGAACCATTCTCTGAAGTATGTGGAGTCCTGGCAGGAGCCTGTAATGGGTGTTAAACCCCTTAATATTAAACAGCGAGTGGCTTTCGATCTGTTGATGGATGATTCAGTCCCTCTGGTAACCATGGTAGGTAAAGCCGGAACAGGGAAAACCTTGATGGCTCTAGCCTCTGCATTGAAGAAAACCATTGAAGATAAACAGTATTCCAGAGTTCTGGTAAGTCGTCCCATTATTCCCATGGGGCAGGATCTGGGTTATCTACCCGGGGAAAAGCTGGCCAAGATGTCCCACTGGATGCAACCGATTTTTGATAATCTGGAATACATTATTGATTCGGCAAACAAACAGAACCTCAAGAGTATCGATCAGCTTTTGAACAATAAAATTATTGAGATTGAAGCCATAACCTACATTCGGGGACGTTCACTTCCAAGGCAGTTTATTATCATTGATGAAGCCCAGAATCTCACACCCCACGAAGTGAAAACAATAGTCAGTCGAGCCGGAGAGGGCTCTAAAGTTGTATTGACGGGAGACCCCTATCAGATTGACAGTCCCTATCTTGATGCCGAATCAAACGGTTTAACCTATCTTGTTGAAGCTTTTAAAGGAGAGTCTCTGGCCGGCCATATATCTCTGGCCAAGAGTGAACGCAGCTCTCTGGCTGAGCTGGCAACGGATTTGTTATGAATGAACGCAGATACACACAGGTAGTTTTGCGGGAACTTAAGAGGCTTGGCGAACTTGCTTCTTCCCGGGAACAGGATTCAAGGCTGAAAGAAATCTCAACGAAGCTTAACCGGTGGAAAAAAGGCAGTATGAGTTCCGCTGCAGCTTTAACTGAGATTCAACGGTTATCAGGAGCATCCCCACTGGTATGGGTTGACAAAGCCGACCCCGGTATTCATGTGGCTCATGCCGTTGCCTCGGGATTCCTTAAAAAGAAGGATTTTTCAGAAAGTGCATGGAAGGCGGTGGAGATTCTTATTACTTTGTCAGAAATTTGATTCGCTCTTCATCGCCTTGTATAATAGGAAACTATGGAACGTGTTCGATTCTGCAGGCATTGCGGTGAACTCCTTGAAGATCAGTGGATGCACTGTCCCTGGTGCGGTGCCGATGTACACCGGGGACATGAGATTCTGTGGGAAGCCCTTGTGGATGAGTCTCTGGAAAAGGCCGAGCAGGAGCTCGTAAAGGGCCGCATGGTATTACTGGATGACATCTCAGGAAGACTGAACAGTCTTGAACTGGAACTTGATGCTTTTCTTTCAGGAAAGATATAATTTTTTACGATTTCTCTCAGATCAACTTGTCATTGCGTCGATAAAGAATTGATGAAGTCTGCTTTCGCCCTTTTTACTATTCTGTTGTCAGTGTTGATACCCTTAACGGCAGGTGAACCGGTTCTCTGTATTTCTGATCTGGCCGATGATGGAAGACTACTTCTTACCATCACTGCCGACCAGCCGGGTTGGGATTCCTATACCTCTCTTTTTTCAGTAAATCTTGACGATAACGACCGGGTTGAAACACGGACATATTTTCCTGAAATAAGCCGATATTTCTCAGAAACTTCTGAACTTGAAATCCAGAATCGTTTTGGCTTGTATCGGGTTTCTCTTAAACCATCATCCGAAACGGTTGAAATCCATGAAATGTATTTTCATCCTTTCTTCCCGGAGTATAAACATCCGGTTAATGGAAAAATACTGCCTGTTTCCTCCTCCCCCGATGGTAAATGGGTGCTGCAGCAGGAGGCTGATGGGCCTGTTCGGGGTAAACTGGTCCTTTACAGCAGTTCCAGTGGTAAACGGCTTGTTGTCAGTGATAGTCATGTCCTCTCCTTTCGGGAAAACCCGGCTATGTGGTCTCCGGACTCGAGATATTTTATTTATTCAGAAAATGGGGAAATATATTACGTATCTACCCTTCAAATTGAGAATGGGAGGCTGCCTGGCAAACAGTACCGGGAAATCGGTACAGGAACTCTATCCAATATGATGTGGACCAGGCCTGATGCTCTATATTATCTACGTGGTACAGAGCTCTTACTTCTGAGACCTTCTGAAATATTCACAAAATCTTTTTATTCTGAACCACTTCCTGCCGGGGTTGTTTCCGGTGTTCTTCCCATTGAGTTCGACCCGAACTTTGATTCCTTCTGGCCTTCCCCCGACGGATTGTCGGTTATAATTTTAAAAGGGAAAAAGAATCTTTTCTATTTTCCGCTGAATGAAACTCGGGAAGCTGTCAATCTGCCCTTTCTCCATCTCTCTGAGGAAAATACCGTGAAGCAGCTGTGGTGGAGATCTGAAGGGGATGTGTTTCTTCTCGTCGGGGAGAGCTTGTACCATTTGGACACGGAAGGGGAAAACTCTTTCAGGAATATGAATGTACCTCAGCTCCGCCGTTTTGTTCCCTCTGAGGATCGACGCTTCATGGCATTACTTCAGGATAACGGTGTATCGATACGCAATCCGGATACATTG
>QNBK01000383.1 GCA_003644105.1 Spirochaetota bacterium
CGCTGGAATACAGCCTGGGGTTCATTTGTATGGATGTGAATTTTCATCAGCTTATCTTCGTTCACCAGAGCGATACTGTTACCCATGCTCTTAAGCCATTCATCGAGGTTTGTATCCTGTTCATTGTTTCTACGAATAACAGCTTCTGTACAGAATCTGTACTCAGGTAAATCTTCCTCAGCATCACCAGCATCAGGATCCGGTGCAAAACGGTAATCTGATTCCTCTTCTTTTACAGGATCTGAACCTGTCAGAGCGGCGAGCATTCCTCTGAAAATAAACACAAGTCCCAGTGCTCCTGAGTCTACGACACCGGCACGGGCCAGTACCGGTAACTGTTTCGGTGTTTTAAATAGAGCCTCAGTACAGATTACATCAGTCAGTTTCAGTGCCTGAGATATACCTGCCGGTTTATCCTTTAACAGTGCCGAACTGAGGGCTGAAAGTATACTGATCATGGTTCCTTCGGCAGGGGAGAACAACGCACCGTTGACATGATAACTGCCGTTGGAGATTCCCCGGGAGAACTTTTCTGAGGTTAATAGTGCTGAATTACCAATTGCTTCAAAGAAGCCGTGAAAAAATCGTGCCAGGATAAACCCTGAATTTCCCCGGCTGCAGCGGTTCAGCTCCTTATTAAAACGGTTACCGATATCAATTAGAGATTCTTCATGTCCTTTCAAGGTTTCTATCCCCGATGCCAGAGTTGAGGCCATATTGGCCCCGGTATCACCGTCGGGTACCGGGAATACGTTGAGCCGATCCAGCAGGGCACGGTTAAGTTCAAGGTATGTAAAGCCCCCGCGAAGAATCGATACAAACTCAGCAGGTTTCAAACTCAATTCGTTCATCGGAAAAAGCTCCTACAGCTCCGTGAGCATGTATCCGATATCAAAAAAATCCGGTCCGGCATGGGGCAGGTTACTATGATTTGTTCCCTGAAGATTGACATCCACATCACCGCCGAGCTTCAGAACTTCAGTTTTCAGTTCTTCAGCTTCATCTTTATGAGGACCGATAACACTGATAACAGCTCTCAAGGGTGCATTTGGCTTCTTTTCACGGTCGGCGGAGATTACATCGACTATTTTCCTGATGGCCTGGGCCGGTTTTTTTACTTTTCCGGCTGACTTGAGGCTGCCTGGCGGGTCTGAGGAGCAAAGCAGGGGTATTATTTTCATAGCGGTTCCCATTACCGCCTTGGCTTTACCGATACGTCCGGTTCTATTCAGATAGAATAAATCGAAAACAACTCCCCAATGACGGGTTTGTCCCGGGACGGTTTTCAAAAAGAAATCCATTTCTTCCCGGCTGGCACCGGCCTTTACTCTTTTTGCCGCTTCCTGAACGATGATGCTGTAAGCGGAAACAAGGTGCAGTGAGTTGTAGAACGTGATATCCAGTTCCGGATGTTCCTTGATAATCTTTGCGATTACCTGGCTGGATGCAGTGGATGCGTTACTGGACTGGTGAAGGCTCAGTATCGGCTCACCTTCATATCTGCGGTAAATCTCAAGAAGCTCATCTTCCTTCAGGCCGGATGTTCCGACATTTCTGTTTTTATCCTTGAGGATGAGGCGTAATTCCGCTTTGGCTTCCTCACTCATTTCCATGGAGGCGGGGTAGGGATTTCCATCCACCAGAAGAGGGTAGTTCACAACCTCAACTCCCAGCTCCAGTATTTCCTTATTGGCAATCTGCACAGCAGAGTCAGCGACAATAACCATAAAATCTCTCCTTATTTGTCTGTATTGAAACCCGGGTTGCCGGGAATATCAACTACCAGGTTTGACTCAGGCTTCGCAGCACAGGGGTGAAAGTATCCTGCTTTGCGGTCAGCAGACCTGAGTCCCTCGGGTTCTTTATCATAGCGGATTTTTCCCTCAAGTAAAGAACCCCTGCACCAGCCGCAGGATCCTGTTCTGCACCGGGAGGGCGGATTAAGGCCGCCCCGTTCCAGAGCCACAAGTACCGTTTCATCCCTATCTGCAGAAATTATATGGGTGGAACCTGCCATTTTCACCGTTATCTGTACCGGCTCTCTGCCTGCAGGTTTTCCTGGAATCCCGTAATCTTCCCTACGAATCCGCATCGGGTTCAGCTCGGCTTTTACCAGCTCTTTGTCAATGTGTAAATGCATGGCCTGGGGGCCGCAAATAAAAAATGAACTTTTCCGGGAATCAGTAGCCTCAGCCAGAATACCGCCGTCAATAAAACCGGAAAGGACGGTATGCTTAATCCTTCCTTCTGTATCAGAAGTTTCTGAGAGAACTGGAATCCATTTGAACCTCTCAGGGTTGCTTTTTTCCAGAGTGAGAAAAAAATCACTGAAGAGCAGTTCTTCTGAAACAGCGGCTCCCTGAATCAGAACGATGCTGATGTTTTTATGCTTTGACAGTATGTCACCTACCATGGAACGGAACGGTGTAATCCCTGAACCGCCTGCGATAAATACCAGATGCTCTGCATCTCTCAAAGGATTATGATAAAACTGACCCCAGGGATCTGACACTTTAAGGGATGTTCCGACTTCCCAGCTCTTTACCATTACTTCTGGTATGAATGAATCTTTATCGGCTTTTACGGTAATAACATAGGCATTATCCCTACGTGCCTCTTCAGGAGAATTACTGATAGAGTAGGGACGGTTTATCTTCAGTCCGGATTCCAGCTGCACCTCAACTGAAAGATACTGACCGGCTCTGAAGGCTGCAATTGATACAGAGCCGGGTTGCGAAGTATCGGGAATAAGAGTGTAGCTGTTTGAGGAGTCATTCTCAGCTTGAATCTTATCTATCAGCAGGAATTGAACCTCGGGATGCAGGGACTGTCTCAGTCTGATACTGTGTTTTTCACCCGGGCGTTCTGCTGAAGATCGGCGGAAAACCCTGCGGCGCTCGCTGATATGTGTGATAAAGCGCCACAGATCTCTTAACGGTCCCCTGATTGTAACTTTCAATGTATCTTTTTTCATGAGTTCATCTCTGCAATGGTTTTCTCAGCGGCTGTTTTCCCTGAGAGCATTGAACTCCCGAATCCATAAGTGCGTGATGCGTTACCACCGCAGAATTGCAAACCTTTGAAAAAACGTTCCTTGTTATCCGCCAGCACCCGGGGAATAATTCCGTCCCAGGGCGCAGGTTCATAACCGTACACGGTTCCATCCCAGGCAGCTGTGTACCGGGAAAA
>QNBK01000384.1 GCA_003644105.1 Spirochaetota bacterium
CTGGGAGATACAACACTTGAAGGGATTACCGGTAAACCGGTTCTCACCGATATGTTTGAACCGGGTAATGCCCTGGATCATATAGAACTCGCCGATTGGGCTGATCTGATGATACTCTATCCGGCATCGGCCAATAGGATAACCCGGCTTCGGGCTGGTTTATCCGACGACCTGATCGGCGCCCTGTTTCTGGCAAACAATTTCCGTAAGCCCTGGTGGATTGCTCCGGCAATGAACAGCAATATGTTTGAACATCCTGCTGTCACCGACGCCCTGGAAGTCCTTGAGAGCTGGGGCTGCCGTATCCTTCCCACGGGCAAAGGTCGTTTGGCCTGTGGAACAGTCGGTTACGGGCGTCTTCTTGAGCCCGAAGATGCCTTCATCCTGATGGAGAGTGAGCTGGGATGAAAGTACTCTTCACTTCCGGTGGAACGGAAGAACCCATCGATGGTGTCAGAAGAATCTCGAATACTTCCACTGGTCGAACGGGAGCTGTCCTGGCCTCATACTTTGCTGAAAAGGGTGCAAACGTCACTTTAATTCGCAGTGAACGAGCCCAGGCACCTGAAAAGAATAACTCTGATACCCCCCCTGTGTCTGAACTCACGTATATAAGCTATTCAAACCTCAGCGATCTTCTCCATAGTGAATTGGCCAGAGAACATTGGGATGCCGTTGTGCACCTGGCAGCGGTGAGCGACTATACCGTCGACAAAGTCAGCGTTGATGGGAAACCGTTCCCTCCCGGGGGGCCGGGTAAAATCGGTACCGGTAAGGATGTGATATTACATTTGAAACCCACAGCCAAGATTCTGGATTCCTTACGGGAATGGAGTTGTAATCCGACGATAAAAGTGGTGGGATTCAAGCTCACCGATAACGCTGATAAAAACGAGGCAGAAGTTCAGGTGAGGGCTCAATTCGACCGGGGAATTGTTGACTTTGTCGTTCATAACGAACTCCGAAGCATCAATGCCGAACGCCATCCTGCTTCCTTCTGGAGTCATGAGGGGCTGTTAAAGGAAACTTACACAAAAAACGATATGGCCGGGGAACTTTTTGTTCTTCTGGAGGGGGAGTTAAAATGAACCTCTGCCTCGATGTGGGGAATTCACAGATTTATGGAGGCCTCTTTGATGGTAAAAAGCTCCTGTTCAGCTTCCGCAGAATCACTGAGCGGATCGCCTCCAGCGACGAATTGGGTCTTTTTTTCCGAAATGTCATTAAGGAAAATAGTTTCGATCCTGCTTCTGTGACATCTATAGGTTACTGCTCGGTAGTACCGGACATTAATCATTCCCTTAGAAACGCCTGTCTTCATTATTTTGATACCGAACCGTTTTGTCTCAAAGCCGGAGTAAAAACAGGACTTAAAATCAGCTACAAAAACCAGGCTGAAGTAGGGGCAGACCGTATAGCAGATGCCATCGGAGCTGTGGACCGGTATCCGGGTAAGAACCTGATAATAATTGATTTCGGCACTGCCACAACAGTAGAGGCGGTAACTGCCAATCACGAGTACCTGGGGGGAGCAATCGCTCCGGGGCTGCGCACATCAATGAGTTCTCTGGAAAAAGCTACAGCACGGCTGCCCAAAGTGGAAATCCTTCGACCGGAGAAGGCATGCGGAAGATCGACAACAGAAAGTATACAATCCGGCTTGTATTGGGGGCATCTCGGCATGATTAAAGAACTTATCAGGCACTACCGCAAAGAATGTTTCCCTGAAGGACAAGATGCTACTGTGGTGGCCACAGGAGGATTTGCCGGTCTTTACGCTGATACCGGCATCTTTGATGCTATTCATCCCGAACTGGTAATTGAAGGTATCCGTATTGCTCAGGACATGAATCAAGGCGGTTAATTCGACAGTATTAAACCATGCGCTCCCTGTTAATCAACTCCAGAGACTTAACCAGCCTGGATATCAAACTGTTGCAGGGTGTTTCAATTCCAAGCTTCCTACCTTCTTTGACGATAGCATTATTGATGAAATCTATTTCAGTCAAATCTCCCCTGTCAAAATCCTGAAGCATGGAGGATCTGTTCAACCCTGTATTTTCGATCACCTTGTAAACCTGCTGAAGAGGATTGGAATAACTGAGTTTAACACTTTTTTTCTCAGCTACATTAACAGCTTCTTCAACAAGATCTGCTATTATTTGTTTTATCTCAGGGTATTCAAGAAGTTTGCCGTTCTCCAATCCTGTTATAGCTGTAAGTGCATTGATACCAATATTAATAATCAGTTTACTCCAGACCAAATCTGCAATATTCCTCTCTAAACTGACTTCAAATCCGCTTTTTAAAAACGCTCTTAGAATACCTGAAAGTTTCTCATTCTGATTATCAGACATACAGATACGGGTTGGTCCGCTGCCTGCGTGCCGGATAATTCCAGGAGCCAGGAAAGTGGCCCCCTGAGAGGTGACACCCACTGCAGTTCTATTTCTGCCAAAGTATTTACATAGTATATCCTCATTCCCCAGGCCGTTCTGAAGGGTAAGAACAATGGTTCCCTCATGAGCGTATCGGGCAAATTCCCTGGCAACAGAATCTGTTGAAGTCGACTTTACAAACACAAGCATCAAATCAGATCCTTCAACATCCTGCTGATTGGAGGTTGCCATCGGATATGCTTTCAAGATTTCACCCGTTGAAGGCTCCTCTATTTCAAGACCGTTTAAAAGAATCCGTTCAATATGGATCCTGTTAATATCATACAAAACAACATCAATACCACTAAGGGATAGTTTCCCTCCGAAAAGAGAGCCCATAGCACCAGATCCAATTACTGAAATTTTCATTTAACCTCTGTTTTACTATTAATTTGTCCCACCGGGGTTTACTTCAGGCTCATTCGGTATTTATATCAGCAATTATCCTGCATCGCCAGAACATACTTAAGATTACAGCTCCAACCCTGCCGCCAGGAGTACCTGATGATAACTGCGGATGTACTGGAGAACCTCCTTCAAGCGGTTGAGTTCCGATGCCATTCCGTCCAGTTCGGCCAGCAGCCACTCCTCTTCCCTCCCGTACCCTGAATCAAAGGAATCTTTTTTCTGCTCCGCTCTGGCATTATCGGTATCCCGGAGTCCGGCGTAGTAAGCTATGTTGTCTTTGTTGAGACTCATGGAGTACAGACTGGAACGTATGAAGGATTCCACCTGCCTGCGTCCGGCTTC
>QNBK01000385.1 GCA_003644105.1 Spirochaetota bacterium
AAATCCTCCTGGATGCGGGAAACCTCGCCCTGTCCTACAGCAAGGCCAAAACCTCCGGGGAAGCCGATCTTTACTACACCCGGGTAAAGTATCTTCGCCGTCCCAGGGTCAGCAGAATAGAAAGAAACCCGAAAAGCGGTAAAACCGCCACAGTACTTCCCACCCATGAGAAAAACCTGCATATAAAGCTGGATGCAAAACGTCTGAAAAAGTTGAAAAAAAGTGCTGAAATTGGCGTATAATACAGTCTTATGACATCCACTCAAGATAGAGATTCGTTATTGTCCATAGCCCGGTCGTCAATCAAAGCCCGTCTGGACGGAAATACACTCAAGATAACAGATAACCCCCCGGGTTCCGGAGGTGTCTTTGTTACCCTGAAGATAAACGGGCAGCTGCGGGGCTGTATCGGCCGCCTTCAATCAGAGGAGCCCATATCCGAAACAGTTGCCGAAATGGCCCGATCCGCCGCCTTTTCCGATCCCCGCTTCCCTCCCCTCACTCAAGATGAGTTTGAAAATATCAGTGTTGAGATTTCCAGACTGTCGGAGTTTTTCCCCATTGATGCCGGGGATGTCGTCGTCGGCACCCATGGCCTGATGCTCTCTCTGGGATACCGATCAGGGCTCCTGCTGCCCCAGGTTCCCGGAGAACAGGGTTGGGACCGGGAAACTTTTCTTTCCGGACTCTGCCGGAAATCAGGCCTTCCCGACGGCAGCTGGGAAAATCCGGATGCGATCCTTGAAGCGTTTACCGCAGAAGTGTTCGGGGAAGAATAATTTCTAACTGCTTATTGATTTTTCAACATCTCGATAGAAATTCTCATGTACCCCTAAAGCAACAAGTATTCTTCTTTTGGATCCCATTGATAAGCTAACAGACTTTCATGGTTTACCATCTTGAATTTGTATACCCGGACACCAGATAAGATCCCTTTCTTTTTAGTTCCAGCTTCAGGATTTTCAATGATTGCTTTTACAGCTTTACCCAGGTCTTTAATCTGATTTTTATGCAGCTTTATCTTTTTTTTGGAAAAAATCGGAGTTTGTAATACTTCGATCTCCACCTTATCCAAACTCATATGGCGCCAATTCTCCGTTTTGAGCCTCTACTCTCCCAATCAGGATATCCTGTACTAAACGAAATGTTAAATCCGGATTATCTTCAATCACCACCGGGAACCCGGACCTCAATCACAGGAATCCCCGTAAAATCCCCCGGGTTGAATGTCATCAGTATTCTGATACGATGACTTATCATGGTCGCAGCGATATTCATATCGTGGATTCGTTTACCACGGGTTCCGGTCTGCGAGAGAAGGTCAACAAGACCTTCAGAGGTATCAAGGTTTTCCTCAAGAAAGATAGTTCTCGATCGAAATTCGATGATATTTTCAATCGCATCCCGGGGAGCAAGTCCTAATCCGTTGTTCTTAACAGGACGTGTGGCCACCACCAGATATTCCCTGAGTACCTGCCCGCTGACCGCCAAATGCACCCCCTCTCCAGGCAGGTCCTGGAAGACACCGACGGCGACATGGTGAACACTCCTCCCGGCATCCGTGGCAGCAAGAAGAATGTTTGTATCAAGGAAAACAATATCACCTCGCTTCATCGCCATAGATTTCTTCCCTGCTCCAGGAACTCCGATTCCCGGTATTAACCGTATTAATCTTCAGCAGCCTCTGGCCATTCCCGGTGGCACGTTCAGAGGCTTCTTCCAGCAGGTAGTGCAGCTCTCCCTGCAGAGATCTGTGGTGATATTCTGCAAGATTCTTGAGCTTTGAAAGTGTCTGTTCAGGCAGATTTCTGATCAGTATTGATTTCATACCGGTATCATATTGCTATCGTCAGGAAAATGCAATGGTTCAGCAGATAATACAGTCACAACCGGAGGGATTAAGATCATAGACACAGTTCCCTGAAGCTGATATATCATAACGGGCGATGGAAGAACTCCCTGTCATAGATGCAAGACCGCTATTCAGAAAAAACACCGATGAACTGATCGGTCTTCTCAAAACCCTCCGCAGAGAGCAGTGGCTCAGCCCCACCTGTTACCCTGAGTGGAAGGTTAAGGATATCGCCGCTCATCTGATTCAAAGCGGATTGAACAGACTCTCCAGACAGCGGGATGGGTTTCCCTCAAAAGAGCCCCTGCCTCCTCTTGGTTTTGAAAAGATATTGAATATTGTAAGCAATGGGAACGATAACTGGCAGGAAATCTTTGCTTCCATCAGTCCTGAATTAATCGTTTCTCTTCTGACTCATTCTGAATACGATCTGTGCACCTTTTTTGAGAAACTGCCCTTATCCGGACAGGCACCATATTCAGTTGCATGGGCCGGGGAAACAGTATCTGAAAACTGGTTTGATATGGCCAGGGAATTTACAGAACGCTGGCACCACCACCAGCAGATCCGGGAAGCTGTGGGGGCTTCTCCTCTGACTCAAGCTGAATACCTTTTCCCGGTAATAGATACTCTGATAAGGGCCGTTCCCTGGTGGTACTCCGACATGGCCGCTGAAGCAGGTACACAAATTCACATAGAAATAACCGGAGAGGCCGGAGGCCTCTGGACCCTTCTTCGGAGTATCAACAAATGGGAGCTCAAGACAGGATTTTCAGAGACCACCGCTGAGGCTGAAATCAAACTGTCGGATGACACAGCCTGGAGATTTCTCACCAGAACCATCAACTCCTCCCAGGCGGCTGATCTGATACAATTCTCAGGCAACCTGCAGTTGGCAAAGAACTTCCTGCGTGTTAAAGCTATCATGATGAACGATTAAGTCTGTAATTTCATCAACTGTAACCTGCTGTTCGTGCCGTATATCACAGATGACCAGTACTCGACTGGAGTCACAAGCAGAGGTGCTGGACATAGAAATTGTTGACAGGGCTGTCACTATTTAACATAGCCTCATTTGGGGAATGATTATCCCGAGATTCACCAGATTCTCATTCAGAGTATCTGGGAACATTCATTCTCAGCTCTTTTCAACCGACAATCCATCAAAGTATGCTCCCGATTAATGAATGGTATCAGTATAACCAAACGCTTCAAAATTCTTTAATTGCCCCTTCTGAATTCCAGAGGTGACATTCCCAGATACTTTTTGAATATTTCTCCGAAGTACCGGCAATCGGTATAGCCCACAAGGTCAGCAACTTCAC
>QNBK01000386.1 GCA_003644105.1 Spirochaetota bacterium
GCCGGCGGAGCAGGGATATAACGGGGTAAACAGACTGTTTCGAAAAATATTTCTCGATGAGGATGTACCGGAAATTGAGTACACCCCCATCGACATCGTCACAAAAGAAAATCTTGATTATCTTGTAGACCGCAAAGCCCGGGAGGTTTTATGAAGGACAAGTACGCCCGACTGAAAGATGAGTGTTATGAGCTGAACATGGAGATTCCCCGGAGGCAATTGGCCCTTTATACATGGGGAAATGTCAGCATCATCGACCGGGAAACCGGAGTTTTCGCAATTAAGCCCAGCGGTGTCTCTTATGAGAATCTGAAAGCCGATGACATTGTTGTTGTGAACCTTGACTGTCAGACCGTGGAGGGAAAACTCAAACCGAGTTCTGACACCCGGACCCATGCGGTTTTGTATCGGAACTTTGAGAATATCGGCGGGGTGGTTCATACTCACTCTCCCTATGCCGTGAGTTGGGCCCAGGCCCTGGAGCCCATCACCATCTACGGCACCACCCATGCCGACTATACCTCTGAGGATATTCCCTGTACCCCGCCCATGTCGGATGAACAAATCCAGGGAAACTATGAAGAGGAAACAGGCAATCAGATAATCAGCCATTTCGGTAAACTTGCCCTTAACCCTGATGAAATCGAAATGGTACTGGTGGGGAGTCATGGGCCTTTCACCTGGGGTAAAACCGGAAGCAAGGCGGTGTACAACGCCGTTGTGCTCGAAGAGCTGGCCCGAATGGCATTGGTTACACGTCAGCTGAACCCATCAGTTCCGCGGCTCAAAGAAACCCTGCGGCAGAAACATTACCAGCGAAAGCACGGCCCGGATGCCTATTATGGTCAGTAGAGCAGCAGGTAGACAGAATAAATCTGCTGAGATTCAGAAGACAGAATCTCGGCACACTCTGATCCCATTACAGCCCCTAAAAATCCCAAATTGGTTCATTCCCGATCCCATTTGGGGCTGTTTTGGTTTTAACTCAGCCCCAAATGGGATTTTTTTGGGATTATTCAATCCCCATTCTCGCGATCGTAAAAAAATCAGCTGCTTAGGACCTTTGACGGATATAAAACGGATATAAGACAAGCTATAGAGGAGTAAACAGGTGAACAAAAGCATTTTCAAAGAGTACGAAGTCTGGTTTATCACCGGGTCGCAGCACCTTTACGGTCCAGAAACCCTGGCACAGGTGGCAGACGATGCCCAAAAAATCGTTCAGGGTTTGAATAACTCAGATCAGCTGGCGGTAAAGCTGGTCTGGAAGCCCACATTGAAAACCAGTGAAGAGGTGAACCGGCTTATGCGGGATGCCAATGCCGATGATAAGTGCATCGGTCTGGTTACCTGGATGCACACTTTCAGCCCGGCCAAAATGTGGATTACCGGTCTTGGTGAACTTTCAAAACCCTTCTGTCAGCTGCATACCCAGTACAACCGGGATATCCCCTGGGACTCCATTGATATGGATTTCATGAACTTGAATCAGACCGCCCACGGCGGCCGGGAGTTCGGATTTATCGGCAGCCGTCTCCGCCTTGAGCGCAAGGTAGTAGTGGGTTACTGGGAAGATAGAGAAGTACAAAGGCGGCTCGATGTCTGGATGCGGGCCGCTGCCGCCTATGCGGACAGCCGGAGCATGAAAATTGCCCGCTTCGGGGATAACATGCGCGAGGTTGCGGTAACAGAAGGGGACAAAGTTGAGGCTCAGAGGGTGTTCGGTTATGCAGTTCACGGTTACGGTCTGGGCGATTTGACTGCCTTCACTGATGAGGTGAGTGAAACGGACATTGATGCCCTGATGGCCGAGTACGAAAAAATCTATGTGTTGGATGAGGGCGCTGGACAAGGAAAGGGCCTGGAACGCATACGTACCGGGGCCAGGCTGGAAATCGGTATGCGCCGCTTTCTTGAATCAGGTGGCTTTAAAGCATTTACCACCACCTTTGAGAACCTTCATGGTCTGGATCAATTACCGGGTCTGGCCTGCCAGAGATTGATGGCCGATGGTTATGGATTCGGGGGGGAAGGGGACTGGAAAACCGCCGCTCTGGTACGGTCCATGAAGGTAATGGGTGCCGGCCTGGATGGGGGAACGGCCTTTATGGAAGATTACACTTATCATATGGACCCCGCCCGTCCTCTGGTGCTGGGGAGCCACATGCTTGAAATCTGTCCCAGCATAGCCACCGGTTCTATCAGGTTGGAAACTCAGCCTCTGGGTATCGGGGGAAAGGACGATCCTGCCCGGCTTATCTTCAATTCCCCTCCGGGTCCGGCCATCAACGTCTCCATAATGGATATGGGCAACCGCTTCAGATTCGTTCTGAATGAAGTTGAAGCGGTAGAACCGCCGGCCGATCTTCCAAAACTGCCGGTGGCCCGGGTTGTCTGGGAGGCCAAACCCGATCTTGCCACTGCTGCTGCCTGTTGGATATACGCCGGGGGCGCCCACCACACCGGATACAGCCAGGCGGTTACCCGGGAACATATCATCGACTTTGCATCAATGGCGGGGGTGGAACTTCTAAACATCGGTGAGAGTACCAGCGTTGAGGGAATTAAAAACGAGATACGCTGGAACGAGATGTACTATCATCTGGCTCGAGGTTTGTAAAAAATCGTGAGTCGATAGTTGGTCTGCGCCGGCGCGGCGGCTGGAGCGCAGCGGCTGCTGGATGTCATCAGCTGTCGTGTTCCTGCAGAAGCCGGGTAACGGCGTTGTATTTGGCCTGATTCTGTTCGATACGGCTGATAACCTCTTCGGGATCACCATTCTGGGAGAGCAGGTCGCTTATGAGAAGTAATGAATCTTCCAGGGCGGCATGACAGTGGCGCAGTGTGCGGTATAGTTCTTCTGCATTCATAACCTTAAGCATATACCAGATTGGCGGCTGGTTATACTGGAACATAGTAATGTTTGATGATGCTAAGATGCTTATATGAGAACGACGATTACTCTGGACGATCAACTTGAACAGGATATCAAAGAACTGGCAGTAAGGGAAAAAACGACATTCAAGGCGATTACCAACGAGCTGCTGCGCCGAGGTTTTGAAGCCCGGGAAAGCAGCCCGGCTTACAGTTTTTCTGTCGAGGCCGAAGATTGTGGAGTTAAAGAAGGTATCGATGAAGAAAAGCTCAACCAGGCCTACGACGAGCTGGAAGC
>QNBK01000387.1 GCA_003644105.1 Spirochaetota bacterium
GCTCAGATTGGTGACGCTGGACGTTTCAACCTGATTGACGATCAGCGGCGACATCCGAAACCCGTAGCGTTCATACTGTTTGAATGCCCTGATGGTCTGCTGCTGCTCTTCCGTCAGCTCCCCGTCCGTAAAAATGATCAAGCGGTACGGGTCGGCTTCCCACCGTTCGATCGCATACCGAAAAACCGGCGTACTGCAAGCCCGTGTCCCGCCGACCAACGCAAATACCGCAAACAAGATAATCCATCGTGTACGCAAAAAAACCCCTTCCGTCCATCCATGCGTCTCGAATCTAGCATTCTATACGTAAACCCAAATTGAAACAGGACAAATATATCCAACGTATCGAAAAACTCCAAAGCGCCTGCGAACGGGGTGACGCAGAGCCGCGGAACAACGAGGCTGGCCACGTTCCGCTTCCAATTGATCAGAAAGAAATATGCAACTCATTCTGAATCTTCGTTTTCTTTGTTTCCTCTATGTTAAAATATCCGTTGTTGAGAATCATTTTGTTGAAAACCCCGAGGGTTCGGGGCTGTCCATCATTTTGCAAGAACTCTTTGGTTGCGGTGCGAAGGCGGGAGGCCGGGGCAGGTCAAAAAAGGCTGCGGTACGACATCCAAAACTTTAAGACTTACAGGGTGTTCAGCGTTATTTTTACCTGATGCTCCACGGTTTCGTCCGGATCGATCATGCGCAGGGTGCCGTTTTTGCGTTCCTGCGTCTGTCCGTCAGGATGACAGTTGGCGGGTTCGAGTCCCATGGCGTATTCCTGCTCGCCCATCATTTTCCACTGCGTGAGGTAGGGCAACTCGGCTTTGCGATAGGCAATTTCTAGTGCGAGCTTGAGGTCGGGGTTGGTGAGCGTCATGCGAGCCATGCCGTCACCGTCGGCTTCGATGTCGTGAAAAAAGCAGCGCTCGGCAAGCCCTGCGGTCGGTTGTTGGCATTTCGCCCAATCCGCGATTTCTTTGGCCGCATCTTCGTTGCGCGGGGTGGTCTCGTTCACGTTGGCAGAGAGGGTCGCCGCTTCGCTCAGCAACGGAAACCCGAGGTTGATGTGGTAGAGAAACATGAGTGGAGCGGGTCGCACGCCGCGGTTGGTGATGCGATCGGTGAACGTAATTGAGTTGTCGCCCATGGCGGTCGAGAGGGTTCGTTTGAGCTCCAGATTTTCGCGGAAGAAGCAGGTTTCGCGAACGGTTCCTGAAACGGCGAGTTGGTATTGCCCATCAACCCACTCTTCGGTGACGGAGGTTTTTTCAGCGGGGGTGTTGGAGAGCCGTCCGTGCAAACCCATCGGGCCGTCGACATCGTCTTCAATGCCGTCGTCGGGAATCCCGACGTTGCGCAGGCCGCATCCGGTCATAAGTCCGCCGGTAAAATTCCGCAACCAGCGCAAGCCCTCTTCTTCGAAGTGGGCGGGGTGGCTATAGCCGACGGGCGTCATGTAGGCGAACGGAATCCCTTTGAATGTTGCACGACCAATATCCATGCCACGATCCAGAAGAACCGTGAACTGCAAACCGCTCCCGTTATCGACATCGGCGACACGTACGCCGCGCCCCTTCCCGTCATCAAGGACAGAGGTTCGAATTCCAGCCAGCTGCTGCATAGAGCCGATGTAGGGTTTCAGATTCGTTGCATTCATTTTTTCGTGAGCACTCATATTTATTCTCCGGTTTTGGTTACGAAACCTAGTGGCTTTCGGCGATGCGGGCAAGTACATCGTCGAGGGTTCCGCTGAAGGGGCCGGTGCCTTCCATTTTGAGCGACACCAGCGCGGCGGCAAACTTTAAGGATTCGGCCGGGCCGTGATTTACGCGCCGTCCGAGGTAGGCGCCGAACGTGGTGTCGCCGCGGCCCGTGCGTCCGGTCAGCCGTTTGTTGCTGAATTTTTCAAAATAGCATTCGCCGTTGACGCGCGCATGCACGCCGTCTTCGCGGGTGATGACCACTTCGGGACAGCCCCAGCTGGCAATGATCGCCGAAGCCTCTTCGAGATCGTCGGTGCCGGTCAGCAGGCGGGCTTCGAGCACGTCGAGTTTGACCTTATCCATCAGCGCGATGACTTTTTCTTTATTGGGATCGTCCTTAAAAACCATCTCGCCGAGCTCGGGATCGTTACAACGCACGAAGCACTGCATGTCCACCGAAAGAGTGCTGCCCTGCCCTTTGACGGCTTCCATGAATTCCATGGTGAAATCGTGATCGTTGCAGCCCGCCAAATGGACGTGTTTGGCCGCCGGAATTTCGGCGGCTTCTTCTTCGGTGAATTTTCCGGCGAATGCTAGCGTGACGATTTTCCGCTCATCCACTTTTCCGGTGGGGTGCGAAACCTCGACGCGGGTCGTAACCGGTGCGGGCAGCGTATACATCGCTACGCCGCTCTCGCGCATGTAGTCCAAATCTTTTTCGTCTTCGGGTGCGAGTTTGATCACGGCTCCGGTTTTTTCGGCACTGACAACCGAGGCGATCGCGCCGTAGCCCGCCGCCCCGCCGATACTCTCGTGCCGAGTTCCGTCCGCGCGAATATCCTCGTCGTAACAAAGCTGTCCCACAAATAAAACGTCCATCATGTTCATTCTCCTTTGTTAAATTTCCTGAGTGGCAAAGAAACCTTTAAATACAGACTGCCCTGAATGATCCGCCCAATCAAATGTTTCAACGCCCTCAGCGGTGCGCCAGTGGCGCGGGCAGGTGCTTTCCATCCAGTCGAGCGGTTCGGCGTAGGGCTTCGGGCGGGAGGCTACCGCGAAGGCTTTTCGGATGGCGACTTCCTGCGCTGCGTTAATGGCATCGGGATCTGCGGAAATGAAGAGAGGTGCACCACTCTTTGAAATCAAATCCATCCAGCGCCGATTGAGCTCCCATGGGGAATCTTTTGTGATGCCGATGCAGTCGGGATCAATCGCGTGCATGGTTTCGTGCTGCGGCATTCGGAACGCTAGACCGTTGATACTGTGCAAGCGGGTCTGCCGCCAGTTGATGTCACTGGAATCTTCGCCGATGCGCTGAACCTCAAACAGCCCTGCACCGAGATGCAAAAAAGTATCGCAGCCGATGATGATTTCGTCTCCCATTCCGCGCCGCAACGCGCAATAGAATTCGCGGATAATTTCTGCCGTGGTACGCGTGCGGTCGGCAAAATGCCAGCCCGATGCGGCGA
>QNBK01000388.1 GCA_003644105.1 Spirochaetota bacterium
CATGACTCAATACGCCCGTAACCAGCTGGAATACCTTGTATTCAAGTACATTATCAATACAAAGCCGATGTACCCCATAAACAATCACAGCATTCCCAACCCCGATCAGATTGAAAGACAGGGGATGCCTCCTACTGAGATTCTGCTCAGTGAAGCTCTATCGGCATCCGGTTATCGCTGTGACGCTGTCGGTAAATGGCATCTGGGGTATGGCGATCTGCAGTTTCCCGATAACCGTGGATTTGACTCATTTTTCGGATTTCTTGATGCTTTCAGTTATTACATCAACCCCGAACAGGAAGGTGTAGAAAGCTGGCAGTTTGACGAGTTCAGCGAAAAGCATATATGGAAGCAGCAAAGAGAAGGGTTCAGCGCTATCTTGCGTGATGCTGCGGTTGTTGATGAAAAGGAACATCTTACCGATGCCTTTGCCCGGGAAGCTTCTTCCAGAATTCGTGATGCAGCTTCATCGGAAAAGCCTTTTTTCCTTTATGTCCCTTTCTCAGCACCTCATACGCCTTTTCAGGCTCTCAGTAAATACACCTCCCGATTTTCAGATGTTGAAGACCCGAAAAAACGAATTTATTACGCTCTGATTGCCCAGCTTGATGATGCGGTGGGGCGTATATTGAGAACTCTGGATGAAACCGGGGAAGCCGATAACACTCTGGTAATTTTTTCAAGTGATAATGGCGGGGCCACATACACAGGGGCCACGGGTAACGATCCTCTCAGAGGGGGTAAAATGTCTCACTTTGAAGGTGGACTGTCTGTACCATTGATGATGAGATGGCCCGGGGTAATTCAGAACGGTTCAAATGAAAGCCGCCCTGTAATTCAAATGGATCTCTTCAATACAATAATGGCTTCAGCCGGTATTCCCCTTCCCGATGATCGAAGGATGGATGGAATAAACCTCCTTGATGATTCTGCAATGGATAAAACTGTCAATCGTCCTCTGTTCTGGCGCAGTGACTACAACCACATCGTTCAGTACAGGGAATGGAAACTGATGATGAACGGTAAGGACGGTAAAATATGGCTCTACAACATTGCAGGAGACCGGGAGGAAAACAACAACCTGGCTGATGAAAAACCTGAGATTGTTGAGCAGCTTGAATCCATGTTCGAAGAGTGGAACATGGAGATGCAGGAACCGGCATGGCCCCGGGTTATGGACTATTTGTACGATGAAGACGGGGAAGGATACTGGTTTGCCACCTGAAATGCTTTGGTGTTGCCCCCCGGATGCTGCGTTTTCCCCATAACAGTCTTCCCAGCATTTTTTCTCCCGGGTTTCCTGTTTTCTCAAAGTAAAGAGTATTCCAATCATCCAGACCGGCAAGCCCGGCGGCGGATTCTTCAGCTTCCTTCAGGCCTCCGCTGATGTCGGCCAGACCGCTTTCCAGTGCTCTGCTTCCAGACCATGGGATACCCCCTGCCAGCCTGTCAACTTCTTCTTCTGATAAACCCCGTTTTTCGGCAACCAGAGAGCGGAACAGTTCATCAATATCTTTTACACCGGATGCGTAAATAGATGCTGTTCTCTCGTCAAGTCTTCGCCCGGGATTAGTAGAACCGGCCCAGGGTGTTGTTCCGATACCGTCAATATGCACCCCTAACCACCGGGATAATGCTTCCTCAAAGCTCAAAGACATACTGTACACACCGATAGATCCGG
Organism: Spirochaetota bacterium; assembly: GCA_003644105.1. GTDB lineage: Bacteria > Spirochaetota > Spirochaetia > DSM-2461 > DSM-2461 > UBA2779. The sequence continues at coordinate 1,682 of QNBK01000388.1, forward strand.
TGATGGTTTCCGGTCTTGTTACAATCAGGTCTGATTCTGCGGCTATCCAATACCCTCCGGATGCGGCGAGGTTGCCCATGGAAACCACAACAGGAAGGTTCCACCGCCTGCGGGTTTCTTCCAGAACACGCCTTATTTCCTCACCGGCTCGGACATCACCTCCGGGGCTGTCTATGCGGAGAACTATGGCCTTTACACCGTGTGTATCTCTGGCAGCAGTTATCGTTTGTACAACATCGGCACTTCCGGCGGTCCCGGCTGCTCCCTCTCCGTAAACCAGTGTACCGGTAATGGGAATGATGGCGACAGTTCCATCTTTCCCCCGCTCATGAAACTGCCCGGTGACATAATCAACGGCATCAATTCTTCGGGATTCATCAGTTCCGAACTGGTCATCAAGAAGTTCTTTTAAAACACCGCCGGTTTCTACCAGATCGACAAGTCCGGCATCGAGAGCCGACTTTGAACCATCCCCCCCGGCGGCAACAAGATACTTATCGTAGTTATTGATCCATTCCTTGAGATATTCAGCATCAACTCCGCGGTTGGCGGCAACATCTCTAATCCAACTACCCCAGAGATCTGTCAGCAGCCTGGTTTCATCTCGGCGTGCAGCCTCGGACATACCATCAAGAATATAATTTTCGGCTCCGGTTTTTGATTCCCCTGAACGGAACAGCTCTGCTTTGACACCGAATTTTTCCAGTCCTTCTGCGTAATACGCCCTAAAGGAACCGTAACCGGAAGGAAAGACTTCCCCGATTCGGTCTACCAGTATGTAGTCTGCTGATGATGCGATTCGATAACGGGCATTATCGTAGGTATCAGCGCTGGATATAATATTTTTCCCACTCTCCCCGAATCTTTTTACTGCATCGGCAAGCTCTCCAGCTGCAGCGGTTCCCCCACCGCTCAAGTTGCTGAGATTTATCCAGAGACCGGAGATTCTCGGGTCTGCTGATGCCATATCCAGTGCGGTAATCAGGTCATCCAGAAGAGTCTCTTTCAAATAACCTCCTACCGGAACACCGCGGTAACTGACCGGAGATGTATAAGCATCTACCAGGGTGCCCCGGGGATTCAAAACCAGCAGACTGTCCGGTTTGACAGAGGGAGGACGATTACCCAGAATCGTTATAAAAAGAAGTAAAATCAGACCCCAGAAGATAAGGGAAAGAATTACCCTTCTGATGATATCCATCGTATGAGCAATATGAGCCAGACGCTGTTTCAGATAGTATCTCATAGAAATCTTTACTGCTCTTCAACGGCCAGGAGGCGAGTTGAATTACGCGACCACCCACCGGATAGTACATCCAGAAGTATACCGCCACCTTTACTCCGCTGTAGTTCCAGGGCGGGGAAAAAATCATCTGCTGAGACGGTTTTAAGAACCGTTTCTTCTGCAAGAAGGGATGATGTAGATATTAAACATATCAGCAAAAATACAAGTACATTAAGATTAAGTGAAAATCCTGTTTTTTTA
>QNBK01000389.1 GCA_003644105.1 Spirochaetota bacterium
GGGCTGGATCTTATCTTCCGTTCGGCCATTCCCGGAATGGCCACAGGTGAAATGAACGACTATGACTGGTTGACTGTGAACGATCCGGTGCCAACTTACTGGTCTGTCAGTGATATCTGGATGAGGTGGGGATTTATATTTGATGCCGGTTATGACTGGAATCTAATTTCCAAAGGTTATTTTTCTTTAAATGCCGGGCTGGGCTATCATTTTGACTGGTGGGCCTGGCGGGATATTACAAAGGATTCTTCATATGGTCTTGTAACAGGCGTAAGCGGGATTGATTATTCAGCAGCATATCATGTACCGATGATTTCTCTGATGATTAACCTGGACTGTGAAACATTCTTTATTAATACCAACGGCCGTATCGGACCGGTACTGGCCTTTTCTCACGATCATCATAAACTTAGGACAGACCCAACATTTACTGGAGGGCCTGATAATGTGGATGGATTGAATTTTTATGACAATGCGTTCGGTGGTCCCTGGATAGACCTCGAAGTCTCGGTGGGGTTTCGAAGTAAGGGAAAGTTCTCGTTTGAATTGAAAGGTGAATATGCCTGGATGAGAGGAACAAAGGGGAATTCTTTAGTTGTTTTTTCTGACGGAGTAACGTCCCCGATTCTCTACAAAGATACCGCCGGATTTGCCTTCCAGCGGATCGGGGTGACGGCTCAGTTTTCTTGGGATTTGAGCGGCCCTTGACAGAATCGCTAAAGATGCCGATATTCCCCATAGGTAATGACGGAGACGAGTAAACCGTTTATCGAACCACAAGAGAGGTTGTCCATGGCTGGAAGACAGCTGGTTTGAAGCGCTTGAAAACCCCTCCTGAACCGCCCTCCGAAACCCCTTTTAACCGGGAAAGTAGACGGGGCCGTATCCCCACGTTACGGGGCGTTTGAGAGCATAGCGGGTGAAGGAACGATGCCGCTGTGAAACGGGGTGGTACCGCGGTTGGTTCTAGGCTGATCGTCCCTGAAGATTCCTGGAGAAGAATCGGCGGGATGGGCGGCAGAGGTCAATTAAAAACCCCTGCATCTGAATCCTCCGGTTCCGGAGGTACTTTTATGAGTGCAAAGTTAAGTTCTAAAGAGCAGAAAAAGCTCGAGAAACTCGATCGGATGCGTCATTCCATGGCCCATGTGATGGCGGCAGGGGTGCTGAAATTGTTCCCCGATGCGAAAATTGCCATCGGGCCGCCTATTGAAAACGGCTTCTATTACGATTTTGATCTGCCAAGAAAGCTCACTCCCGAAGATCTGCCGGTGATTGAGGGTTATATGGCCGAGGTGATTAAAGAGGACAACCCCTTTGAAAAGCAGGTGATAAGCAGGGATGAGGCGTTGAAGTTTTTTGCCGGTCAGGATTACAAAGTCGAGCTGATTAACGATTTACCCGAAGATGTGGAGCTGTCCTTTTATAAAATGGGGGATTTCACCGACCTCTGCCGGGGTCCTCATGTGGAATCCACCGGGAGGCTGAACCATCAGGGCTTTAAACTTCTGAGTATTGCCGGGGCCTACTGGCGGGGTGATGAGAAACGCCCTATGCTTCAGAGAATCTACGGCACCGCCTGGGGCGATCCCAAGCAGCTCAAAGCCCATCTGGAACATCTTGAAGAGCTGGAAAAAAGGGACCACCGGAAACTGGGGAAAGAGCTGGATCTCTTTTCACTTCAGGAGAAGGCCGGTCCGGGGCTGGTGTACTGGCATCCCAAAGGAGCCCGGATTCGGGTGGCCATTGAGGATTTCTGGCGGCAGGAACATTACAAAAACGGCTACGAGATGGTGTTTACCCCTCATGTGGGCAAGAGCTGGCTCTGGGAGACTTCGGGTCATCTGGATTTCTACGCCGAGAGCATGTATCCCAACATGGTGATGGACAAGGCGGACTATTACGCAAAGCCCATGAACTGCCCCTTTCACGTGATGATTTATAACAACGGCAAGTATTCCTACCGGGATTTACCCCTGCGCTGGGCTGAACTGGGTACGGTGTACCGCTATGAACGTTCGGGAACCCTTCACGGTCTGATGCGGGTTCGGGGATTCACCCAGGATGATGCCCATCTTATCTGCACCCCGGATCAGATGCAGGAGGAAATTCGGGAGGTTCTGCGTTTCAGTCTCTTCATGCTGCGCTCTTTCGGTTTTGAAGAAATCGCTGCTTACCTGTCCACAATGCCTGAGAAGGCTGTAGGTGAACCCGAACGCTGGGATGCTGCACAGGCCTCCCTTAAGGAGGCTATCGAAGCTGAGGGTCTGGACTACGATATCGATGAAGGCGGCGGTGCCTTCTACGGCCCCAAGATCGATCTGAAGGTAAAAGATGCTCTGGGGCGGTCATGGCAGCTCTCCACCATTCAATTCGACTTCAACCTGCCGGACCGTTTCGACATGACGTTCACCGATTCCGATGGAGCCGAGAAGCGCCCTTATATGATTCATAGAGCCCTTCTGGGCAGTCTGGAACGTTTCTTCGGTGTGCTGATTGAAAACTACGGCGGTGCCTTCCCGGTCTGGCTTTCACCGGTTCAGGTTGTGGTAATCCCCGTGGCCGCCACCTTCGATGACTACGCCAAAGAGGTGGTGAAGGAGATGAGACTCAAGGGTATCCGGGTTCAGGCCGACCTGGGCAACGACCGCCTGAATCATAAAATCCGTTATCACCAGACTCAGAAGGTGCCCTACATGCTGGTAGTCGGTGAAAGGGAACAGGAGAGCCGCTCGGTAAACGTCCGGATAAGAACCGGAGAAAAATCCGACCTCCCCCTGGATGAGGCTGTAAAGATGATTCTGAAGAAGCTTGAAGAGAAAGATCTTCCCTAAGCGCAACAGGTGTAATTTACAGGAAAATGCAGGAATTACTGTATATTGATGAAAGCACAGCCGCAGGCGAAGCGTAAATCATATCATGTAATTTCCAGACAGTTTCGTAAATTACACAGTATCTACCGAAGCTCCAGTATAAATCTCTTTATATTCCCCGGCAGTCTCATGAATTAGACCGTATCCCCGAGCCTCAAACCTTCAAGTCGCTCAGCAATCCACACTTTTATCAGTGATTGCCGGGGAACTCCAAGACGGTTGGATTCCTTGTCCAAACCCTGAATCATCCAATCAGGAAAATCTACATTGATACGTTTTTGTTTCTGAC
>QNBK01000390.1 GCA_003644105.1 Spirochaetota bacterium
ATGAAGAATACCTGTCTGGAGCCATTGCCATTTCATCACTTATGGCCCTGGTGACGATACCGTTGACGCTGATACTTTTCAGTTGAAAACCTGCTGCTGCATTGTATTCATTACTGTACTATTCCCCTTCTGCCAGGGAGGAAAGATCCCATTTCCTGTAGGCCTCGGTGAGAGTTGGCTCGGTGGATGTGTTACTCAGTGTGGACTGAAACCATGGGATAATCACCTCGTCCCTGATTCGGGACCAGCGTAGAGGGCGGGATTCAGGCACCTGGAGGTAATGACCTTCGGGAATCATGTTTTTAATGATAGATTCATTCACCTCCTTCAGGGACGACAGACCTCCCAGAAATCCGAAAACATCGATGCCGTCCCGTTTCCATCGGTCCATCAGGAGGGACTGGGTTTCCGGAAGCATGAGCCACTGAATGAAGGCCGATGCAGCATCAGGGGAGGATGTTTTCAGGGGGATTCCTGCGGAAGTAACACTGATAACAGGTATCTTTCGGGGGCCGCTGAGGTAACGGAGATCTAAAGCTCCGGTTATGGTATCCGGCAGGGTAGCCCAGTAATCGAAATCGGTTCGGGCAAAGAGTATCCGGCCGTCAATTATCAGGTATTCATCGGGGATGTAACGGTAGCGTTTATCGAAAGCTGTATCGGCAGCTGTATCGCCGGCTGATTCAGTAATCCAGTCGCGAGTTTCCTCGACAATCCGGCCGAGAAGTACCTCGTCGAAGTTCTCCATACCGGCAGCGAAAATGCCCGGGGCTCTGAGGGCCAGGAGGTCGGTTAAACTCTGCGGGTTCCAGGCCGGGGAGAATCCCAGGCGTATCAGTCTTCCCTCGTTATTTTCGGCTGTGTAGGGTGCTGCAGCTTCTCTTAAGTCTTCCGGTTGAACCAGCATGGTGTCCGGAAGTTCAGACATGATTTCCTTCCGTCCCATTATCAGAGGCAGCTCAAAGGCTAGGGGAGTGAGAAAGCGGCGGCCTTTGGAATCCCGGGGACCGGATAAAGCCTCATAAACGGGAAAAACGGCTTCCGATGGGCGCAAGAGGTCAATTATCTCAGAAGAAGACAGGAAGGAACCAATTACAAGATCGGGATTTTCGTTTTCAATTACCTCATCATCTATTATTGATACGTTATGGATGGTGACAATAACATTCTCATTGGCTGAATTGTAAATCTCTGCGGCGGATGCCAGCTCTTTCCTGTCTGTGAGAATCCGGAGGGTTGTCACTTTATCTGTACAGGAACTGAGAAAGATAGAGGCGAAAAGGATAAGGCTTACTTTTGTGTGGCGAACCGGCTTCTGCATAGCTTCACCATAGGAAAATCGGGGCCCCGGCGTCAATCCCGTTTCCATCAAGTTCAGAATATGTCTATAATGCAATTCGAGGGTAATGATGTCTGTACAGAATTATGAGATTAATACGCAAATTGACAGAATCACCGACCATGTCGACACGGTTCTGAAAAATGCTTTTATCCGGAAATCTCTCGCCCGCATTGTGATTTCCCATGAATATCAGTCGGGAATGGATATATTGCTTTCAAGGTCTGAGAACTACAGGGTGAACGGCTATCTTTTCGATGAGCTTTACCGGGGTATTCTGGGGTTGGCCATGTGGTCGTACCGGGCCCGGACTGAGATGCTGCCTGAAATGAAGTACCATCTTTCAGGTGAAGCGATACCGGAAATAGACCGGATTCGGGAACAGATGGCCCTGGAAAATCTGAAGAGCAATCTGGACATACTTGCGGATGAGATTAACAACCTCTATGTCAGTACTGTTGCTCTGGACAAGGCTTCTCATAAGAAAAAGACCCCGGTATACACGAGGATGAAAGAGCTGGAAAACCTGGGCCAGTTTCTTACTTCAGATTCCCGGGGATTGATTCATTAGCCTGATAATCGTTGACAGTGTATCGATTTCTCTCCTAGAGTAAGAGCATGGCAAAAACATCCGGGTCTGCCTCGGATTCCGACTCCGGTATTCTCGGTTTCTTTTCAGGTTTATTTTCAGGTCTTATGGGCGGTTCTGACTCTGACAGGGAGAAGAAACGTCAGCTGAAGGATATCCAGAAAGAGCTTAAAAAAAGAGGCCGTTTCTTTAAACTCAAGGGCGATTTTGCTCAGCCGGGCATGGCCAAGTGGTTTCATGAAATCTACAAGGTTACCGGACCTGCTGATATTCTGCTGGAGCGCTACGGTAGTTCCGATCTTCTTAAAACAGTATTAATTGAGAGTTTTCTTCCTGAAAATATTCAGGGAATTGTCGCTAACCTCCACCCTGATAAGATTAAGGAACGGGTTGTAAAAACCAAAGATGTCAAGGTTCTTGCCGAGCAGGTGAAGCAGGAGCTTATCAGCCTGTATTCCGCCCTGGATGCCAAAACCGCAAAGAGAGTGAATAAGCTTTACAACGATTTGTACAGGCTTCAGGCTTTTACCCGTTTTCCGTTTTATTTTCTGCTTAAAAAGTTTGACTCCATGCTTCCCGAACGGGATTTTACCTATAATCCGAGATTCGAAGCAATTAACGGGCAGTATATTAAAGACGATCTGATGGATTTCCTCGATGTTTATTATGCCCTGGACGGGAATGCCGAATGGGATGTTCTCTTTGATGTGCTTAAAAATTACAGAGACCTTGATGTTGTTTCCAAAGCTTCCTGGAAGAAGATTCTTCAGGGGCGCAAGGAGATGCTCAAATCCAGAACGATCGATCTGATTATCAGGTATCTGGAAAAGGATCCTTCCTGGTCGGCTGTCCCTGAAAATACCAATTATGAGATAGTTGAGGATTATTTCAACCGTATAAAAACCGGTGCTGATCTGACGATTCAGGAGATTTTGAGGGGCCGTAAAAACCGGAAAATTGAGAGCTTACTGAAGAAACTTTTCGGGACCACTTCGGTGAGCCGTACCCAGTTTTACACCGAGCGGGAGAATCTGACTTTTCAGAAAAAGATGCTGGCGGGTTTTAAATTTGTCGATCCCATCAATTACCTGAAAGCCTTTTTTCTGGATTACTATAAGAGTAAGGTTCGTATTCTTGTTGACCTCCTGCTTATTCAGGGTAAGTGGTCTACCAAGCTCGCATCACAGCAGTTCTCCGAGGCTTATCATCAGTTGATGTCCCTGTCG
>QNBK01000391.1 GCA_003644105.1 Spirochaetota bacterium
AAAATTTCACCGGAAAAAGTAAAAAAAGGAAGAATCTCAGAGGGAGGATTCTCAATCACAACTTCGGTATCCAGAACAGCAATCCCTTGAGAAGTAACCCGGGCTTCCATTGGAATCATGGAAACTTTTCCACTTACCGAAAGATCGGGATAAGCATCAAATTGGAATTCAACACGCTGTCCCGGAGAGAGATAGGGAGCATCAAGCTCATCAACCTCCACCAGGGCCATCATGGAGGAACGGTCTATTACCCGGACAATAACATCCGACGCCGAACCGGCCTGCTGCGCCGTAACAAAATCCCCGGTATCGGCATACACTTCGGTAACAACACCGGAAATAGTACTTTTTAATCGTGTATCCTCAAGCTCGGTTGCTTTCATCTGACGTTTAAGGTCCAGGAGTTCCAGATTCCGCTGCGTTCCCGAGACAAGTTCAGTGTCGATTTCAACATCCACTTCGGCAAGGTTGAAGCGCTGCTGACTGTCTTCCAGAATGGCAACAGTTTCACCGGAGCTTACCTTATCCCCGGCTGAGACAAGAATTTTTTCAATGTACCCGGCAATGGGAAAAGCCAGATCCGCTGATGCAACTGGTTCTATATTGCCGCTTATCTCAATACCGTCACGTTTGGTGAGAACTTCAACCTCAACAATTGATGGTTGAACATCTTCAGCTGATACTTCCGTCTCAGCGGTTCTACCTGCAAGCAGGTAAAGGATAACACCTGAGGTGATTATCAATACCGGGATAATTAAGAATAGAACAATTTTAAATCTTCTGGTCACTGGAGTCACTCCGTTTCAAAGCTCACTATAATATAAGCATAAAGGTAAACTCCTAATGTAAACGGTTAATGAACGGATCAAGAATATTCCGGGATAGTGATAATCCCCCTGTTAAGGCCGGCACTAGCCGGACTATTCCAGCATGGAGAGGATTATCCCTCTGACGTTATCCTTCAGTTCCCTGTCGGAAATCTCTTTAAACGATTCAGCTTGAATTCGTTCACCAAATACCAGCTCAACCTTCCCTGGGAGAACAAGCAATGAACCCACAGCTTTCCGCTCCCACAGGCCCTTCATTACAACAGGAATAATATCCACCTTCGCCATTTTAGCCAGACGGAATGGCCCCCTCATAAAGGGCTGAAGCTCCCCGTCTCTGGTTCTGTGCCCTTCCGGTAAAATTGCCATTGAAGTTCCACGGGAAATAACAGCGTGGGCTTCATCGAGACTTTTTAAGGCATCTTGAGTGTTTTTATGACTGATTGGAATATTCCCCATTCTCCGGGTGATGGCGCCCCATATCGGCCAGTGGAAATGGTCCTCCAGTTCAACCGCTCTGATAAAGCTGGGAATATGCCCGTAAAGTATGAACACATCGAAGATGTTCACATGATTCGCCATAAATATAACCGGCTTCTCCGTTATATCCCCGGATAAACCTGAACGGACAACTCTGATACCGAATATTGCAGGAAGGACACGGCTGAGAAACTTGATGAGGGGATCAAATATCTTTTGATTTCCAATCAGACTCTGTATAAGTACCAGCAGGAGAATAATCAGGAGAATGAAGAAAGCTGAAATATAGCCGATAAAAGTTGTAAGATAATACATAGGCAATCAGCAGAACATCTTTATCTTACCGGGGTGCACACGGACATCAATCGGGGTATCGCCGAAAGTTTCACCATCGGGAGTAAGCATCAGAGGTTTTTCCGACCTGAGGGAGATTTCCTTCCCTTTAAAAACCTCAACAGCATTATCATTTACATGCTCACCCTTGAACAGCAGAGGAAAGAGGCTGAGAAGCTTTCTTCTGGAAATCCTGTTCAGTACAACTACATCAAGTAAACCATCGTCAATCTCCGCCCCCGGGGCCATCAGCATGTCACCCCCGGTATACCGGGAATTACAAATTTCCGTAAAAACAGCTTTTCTCTTTATCAGCGTACCGTCGATAGTGAGTTCAATATCAACCGCTTTTAAAACTATCAGCTCTTCAAGAACACCCAGAATATAGCTAAACGATCCGAAAAGTTTGTATTTCCGGGCCCTGTAGGCCACATTGGAGACAAATCCGGTACCCAGGAGATTCACAAAAAAATGAGAGCCTCCGCTGTAGGTAAACTCTCCAAGATCTATATCTCTGACATTGCCCGAAAGTACAGCCTTTAGAACATCATCCTCTGTTGAAACGCCAAGATCTTTGCTGAAGGAATTTCCGGTCCCCACAGGGATCTGACCCAGGGGAATTTTCAACTCTTTTTTATTCTTCAGCAGTCCGTTTATCACTTCAAAGAGGGTGCCGTCCCCACCGACAGCCAGTATCCCGTCAAAGATTTCTACATCTATCGACGCTGCAATATCGATGGTATTCCCGGGAAACTCCGATATCAGCAAATGAGTTTCATGTCCGTTCTCATTCAGAATACCGGACACCCGGTGAGCAGCTTTAAATCCGTGTTTATTCCCTGCGTGGGGATTTACGATAAGGGCGAGATTCATGCTGAATGATTAAACTTGTTTTAATTTCTCCCGTCAAGCTTCCGGAAATACTCATCCTCCCCGTCCAGATCCTCCCTGATACCGGGTTCCAGCTCCGGCGGGGGAAGGATTCTCCCCTCAGGGGGGGGCGGGGCATCCCCCCAGCCGGGGCATCCGATAACAGGGGGAACCTCCATCCACTTTTCACTTCCCTCATCCAGATCTATTTCCCGGGACAGAGGGGCCAGCCGGCAGACCAGGGGTTTGGCCTCTGTAAAATGCAGAGAACAGCGGCCCCAGAGCCGCCCCTCTTCATCCAGATCGTTGACAAGAAAGCGGCAGGCCGCCCCCGCCGGTCCCGGTGGGAAGTAGAGCCTGGGCCGGAGTATGCCGTGCTCCCCGGCCTCGATAACAATTATCCGCCGTTCTTCCAGTTCATCGGGACCCTCCAGGCAGAGATGGGAGGCCAGCCGCTCCATATCGACGGGATTCAGCCACACCTTCTGCCCGTCCCGGCAGCATTCCCCGCAGATACGGCATTCAAACTTTGTGAGCTTTTCCGGCATGAATGCAGACTAACCGGGAAACAGCTCTCAAAGCAATTCAATTGGAACGCCCCCGCGATAGTGAGTAAGGGTCGTACCGCAGACTTCAGTC
>QNBK01000392.1 GCA_003644105.1 Spirochaetota bacterium
GTGAGCTTGCTCACCGTAGCGGGAATCCGCTGCATCCGCTTGTTCGAGGGCGCGCAGCGTCCTTGAATAAGCGGAGGGTAATCCGTAGCACCGTTCGTGGGACGCGTAGCGTCACACGAACTTATTATTATCCGACTACGCTTAATATTCAACTAATTCCGGCTACCGGCTTATGCCTCTATAGATGAATGTCTGAAAATTGCCTTCTTGGCCTGATTATTATATATTAACACTATAATATCATATTATGTATACTAGAGGATATCCATGAATTCTGATATGAAAGAACTTGAAAGTCAGTTAAAACCCGTTTTGGATGGTTTTTCTGAGTTTTTAATGAAAAGACATCTTACGGACAAAATGCATCTTCCATTTTTAGTTCACTGGGTGAGGGACTTCCTTCTCTTTGCTCATGGGAAATCAGATTATACATTTGAACAGTGCAGAGATTTGTTTCTCGAAGAAATCGGAAGTAACGAAATATATCAGCCTTGGCAGGTGAGACAGGCAGGGGAAGCCCTTCACATTTACTATTATCAGTATCGTCACAGCTCGGAGGAAAAGACGTCAATTAACCATCCTATTTCCGATGATAAAAAGTTGATTGCCAGGCTTGAAGAAATTATGCGTCTTCGTCATTACTCACCGAGCACTGAGAAATCATATTTACTCTGGACAAAGCGTTTCCTGGGATACTGCCTCGAAACTTCTTCCCGTTCCAGGCCTAACCGTGAAAATCTGACATCATTTCTGACGCACCTGGCCGTTGTTTCAAAGGTCAGTTCGTCAACTCAAAATCAGGCCTTTAATGCTCTTTTACTTTTTTTTCGTGAAGTGCTTCATGAAGATTTGCAGGATCTGGGACAGTCAGTTAGGGCGAGAAGGGGAAAAAGGCTGCCGACGGTCCTCTCGGTTCAGGAGGTAAAGGCGCTTTTTGAGGTAATTGATTCTGACTATAAACTCATGGTGATGCTGTTGTATGGATCAGGCCTCAGATTAATGGAGCTTCTTGGATTACGAGTAAAAGATATTGATTTTAATGCAGGGATTATTATGGTTCGCAGTGGAAAAGGGGATAATGACCGGGCAACTATTTTACCATCCTCGCTGGAATGGGAACTGAAGGCACAAATTGAGAAGGTTCGAAAACTTCATGAAATTGACCTTTCAAATGGTTTTGGAGAAGCTCCAATTCCAAACGCTCTTGATCGAAAATATAAAAATATTGGGAAAACTTTTGGCTGGCAGTATCTTTTCCCGGCTGATAAGGTGGCCGTCGATCCCTCTGATAACAAAGTCCGGCGCTTTCATGTTTATGAAAAAACATTTCAGGCTGCCGTTAAAAGGGCTGTGATTAAATCCGGTATCATCAAGCATGCAACTCCGCATACTCTCAGACACAGTTTTGCTACTCACCTCCTGATGAATGGTACCGATATTCGGGAGATACAAGAATTGCTGGGTCATAAAAGTGTTGAAACAACTATGATCTATACTCATGTAATCCGGGAGTTTAAAACAAAAGCCCGTAGCCCTTTAGATGATATGTGATGAGGAAAACTATCATGGCAGATATAGAGAAACGCATCGCCAGGAAGATGGACAAAGCTCTTCTGCAGTTCGGAATGCTGAAAAAAAACGATCATGTCATCATCGGGCTCTCCGGGGGAAAAGATTCTCTGGCTCTCTCCTACCATCTGGCGCGGAAAGCCGCTGCCGGTTATCCGGTTTCTTTTACAATCGAGGCGGTACATGTACGCACCGATTTTGCCACATACCCGGTGGGTGATGATTTTCTGAAGATTGTCGAGAGTTGGGGACTTAAAGTAACGGTTATTGATGTGGCTGTCGAAGACCGGTTGAAAGAGGGCTGCAAACTGAACTGCTGGTGGTGCTCTACTCAGCGCCGTCTGGAACTGGCCAAATATGCCGGCAGTACCGGAGCTGCTAAAATCGCTCTCGGCCATCATCTGGATGATATCCTTGAAACTTTTCTGATGAATATGGCCGCCAGGGGTGAAATGTCCACCATGCTTCCCACCATGTCTTACGACCGTTATCCCTACACCGTTATCCGTCCCCTGGCATGGACACAGAAAGCTGAAATCGAAGATTTTGTAAAAGAAATGGGACTTGAGAGTTTTGCCTGCAGCTGTGAGTGGGATACGAGGTCGCCCAGAAAAGCCGCAAGACGTGCCCTGGAAGAACTCACCTCCGGCAGTGCAGGTAAAAAGGATGCCATGTTCAGAGCTCTCTCCAATCCCGTAAACCGCTACCTTCCCGTCACCGTGTCCGAGAGGATATAATCGCCGATCAGTGGACAACATTTTTATTGAACTTGAAAAACGTGACATTCTCTCCCGCATGTGTGATAAAGCTATCCTTATCGGAATTCGTGAGTCCGGTGAAACCATACAGACAGCTGAGGCCCATCTGGACGAGCTGGAAGGGTTAGTGCGTTCCCTGGGTATTCCAACGGCGGGCTCCCTTCTGGTAACCCTGAAATCCATCCATCCCCGATGGCTGCTGGGAAAGGGTAAAGTTGAGGAAGTGGCCCAGGCCATTGCCGATCAGGATGCCGATCTGGTTGTATTTGGCTCCGACCTTTCTCCGGCACAGCAGCGCAATCTTGAAGAAAACTGGCACACCGCGGTTATCGACCGCAGGGAAGTGATACTGGATATTTTTGCCGACCGGGCATCCACCCGTGAAGCGGTACTCCAGGTGGCTCTGGCCAGAATGAAGTACAGTCTGCCCAGGCTTACCCGGGCCTGGACCCACCTCTCCCGGCAGCGGGGCGGTGCAAAAGGAAACAGAGGTAAGGGCGAAACACAGCTGGAAACCGATCGCCGTCTTGTATTAAGCAAAATAGCCAACTTTAAACGCGATCTGGCCAAGGTTCGGGAACAACGGGATGTCCGGCGTAAAAAACGTCTGGAAAGGCCTGTGCCTTCGGTGTCCCTGGTGGGGTATACCAACGCCGGGAAATCATCCCTGTTAAATGCCGTAAGTGGATCCCGGGTTCTTGTGGAAGATAAACTTTTTGCCACCCTGGACCCCACAACCCGCCGGGTGGAACAGACCGGCGGCCGGGAATTCCTGATAACCGATACAGTGGGGTTTATCCGCAAAC
>QNBK01000393.1 GCA_003644105.1 Spirochaetota bacterium
ATAAAAACCTCCATCGTTTCTGTAACTCCTTTTTAGGCCTCGTGAAAGCGGGGTCTATCTTTAAAAATCACGAATGAGGTTTAGCGTTGTATTTATAGCATGCTCTCAAGTAGCGCTAAATTTTCATAAGGGTTGGAAGTTGCCTCAATAATAAGATTTGCAGAACTGTATTTAATGAGATGTTGAATAGACTCTTGTATAGGTACTCTTCCGGTGCCTATTGTTCCATGGTCATCATTGTAGTGGGGGACCTTTCCGTTATTTGATGTATTGTCATGGATATGGGCGGTAACCACTCCTCCTGTTTGTGTCAGTAGCTTCAGTGCCTTGAAGTAATTGAAATTATGAACGAGTGAAGAAATCCATAGATGGCCGATATCAATACAGATTGAAATATTCTTGATTTCCTCCATCATTCTGCTAAAGTCTTCAGGTACTTGAAAGAGGTAGGTTAATCTGGGATTCAGGTTTTCCACAGCTAAGAGCACACCCTTATCCATACATATGACTGCTGCTTTTTTCAGGTTCTTTAATGTTTGATCCATATGTATTCTGTATTCATCGGATTTCCAATAGTCAGGTTTACAGATAGAACCGGTTTTTTTCCATAATTGAGTACTTTGTCTTTCGTAAATTTCAAGAGTTTTTTTACGTTGTTCAAAATCTTTGAATACTGGTCCATCAATTGTGTATCCGGCATGAAGGACCAGAATATTCCCTCCGAAAGCTGCTATGGTATCCGCACTTTGTTTTATTGAATTAATGCTTTCCCGGAGAACTGCAGTATTTCTACTTCCAAGATTCGGAAAATACTTGATTCCGGGGCACGGTGCATGGCCGGAAAGTACCCTTCCTTTAATAAAAGAGGCATCTTCAATATCCTGGGGATTCATCTGATATGAAAGCTCAAAATTGGGATAAATACCCTTCTTTCTGAAATAGTCTTCAGAGAAGTCCTCAATTTCGTTTGCAGTGTGAAGGGATACAAGGGAAACTCCGGTTTTATTCATTTGTATCCGTTCCCCTATGAGTATTACTTTCAATCATATCCAGGCAATCTATCAATGCTATTCCAGTATGATATCCTGGATCTGCATCCGGGACAGCCGATATGCTGTCAATAATTCTGCCATTTTCATCACGGTTCTGAACAGAAAATAATCCTGATGATTCAGTTTGAATATAGTTGTTCATAAGTGAATTGTGACAAAGGCTGTATGCTTCAAGACAAAATTCCCTCTCTTCCTCTCTTTGAATAATCTCATAACACCCTAGTGCGGCTCTCATTGTTTCCGGAAGAGACCACCATGGCATCAGCCTGTTTACAGGTTGTCTTGATATCAGATCTATCAACTTTGTAATCCCTTCTGCCTTTCGATTAAATCCATTTGTAAAATTTCTTTGGAATATCGGAAACAAATAAGGTGATATCTCAGATAATACCTGTTTTGTTTCATTCTCCAGGGTTTTTAAAGAAAGTGCTGTTGATAGAAACCGGGATGTCAGTCCCACAAATTCCAGGGCATGTCCGGGGTCACTTAAGACACATCCTTCAGAAACCCATAATTCTCCGTTGGTTTTGATATATTCAACATAATCATTCTCTTCGAGATTTTCCCATTTTCCAGCTATGTTGATATGGTTGTCCAGGATGTATTGAATAGCACGGATACCAGGACTCAGAGCCTCTGAGACACCATGTTTCAGCAGAAGAGTCAGGCTTCCTATAATCAGCATCCATGGGGTATGACTCAAGCGTCCTTTAACAGCAGTAACGGGATTCTTTTCTGCCAGAGGCTGTTGATCAGTAATAAAATTGCCATGTGTTATGCCATTTACTATTTTTTTAATATATTCAACGGATGAAATACGGTCTATTTCATTTCCCGAAATAAGTGAAGCGGCAAAAAGGCCTTTTGATCCGAATATATCACTGATGTTCCATGGATTCTTTTGCGTTAAAACGTGTTCTTCCATTTTTCCATCAATCCCCTGGACTAATGTTTTTCCGAGAGGATTCATAAAGAAGGAAAGGTGACCGCCGTTAAGTTTTACAGCTGTTTTAACACTTTCTGCAACCTCCTTTACAATCCTGTTCAGTCTTTTTGTCAGTAAAATGGTTTTACTATCGGTATAATTATTCAATATCCATTCAATATGAATCATCAGGGATTCAAGCCCTCGTCCCTGAATCCATGAATAAACAATTCCTTTACTTCGCAAAGGATCTTCCTTAAGAAAATCTTCCCCGGTAATTGTATTGAATTTTGTATCAATCCAGGGGTAGCCCAAATCCCGTTCATAGCGGTCTGCAATCAGGTTCATTGATGAAATCAGAATCTCCCGGTAGCCTCCGGTAACAGTACTCAGATCTTCAATAACAGGATTCAGGTCCAGCATTAGAAGAACCGTGTAACTTTCATAAATGCATCAATGTATTGATTCACCAGGCTTCCATCATCTCCGGGGAAAGTAGGTAGGGCCAGAATATGTTCATTGATTTCCCTGGTAACAGGAAGGTCTTCAGGATTTGAACCTCTTTCAACAAAAAAAGGCTGCTGATGCAGCAGAGGATATCGATCACAACGAATTATCGCACCTTCTGCTTCCATCATATTAATAAGCCTTTCAATGGAAACACCTGTTTCCTCCCCTCTATATACAATATCATTTTCATAATAGACGCGATTGATATGCGGAGGAGTCCAATAAATATGGAAACCGGGCAGTTCTTCAAGCACTCTCAGAAGTTTTTCAATATTGTCTTTTCGGATCTGATTTTTTTCATCCAGAGTTTTCAGTTGTACCCTGGTAATTGCCGCATGAAGAGGTGACATCCGGTGTTTAAAACCCAGGCTTGTATGCTGGTATCTGCTATACTTTTCAGGAAGATCGGCGGCTCTTCTGTAATGTCCGAGAGATATAGCCATGTTGTAATATTCTTCCTTATTGGTAATAAGCATACCTCCCTCCCCTCCGGGAAGGTTTTTTGATGCTTGAAAACTGAATATCCCGATGTCCCCGATAGTTCCAACTTTTCTGCCATTGTATTCAGCACCATGGGCATGACATGCATCTTCGATAACTGCAATCCCATTCTTTCTGGCAATTGCAAGAAT